>NZ_JACJSA010000011.1 GCF_014697545.1 Oscillatoria sp. FACHB-1407
ACATCAGGTTGATGTTGTCGGAATTGTTCAACAACCTCTCTACCATTGCTAACTTGGGCAACAACGTCTATGCAAGGCTTCGTGTTGAGCACTGCCGCCAATCCATCTCGGACGACTGGATGGTCATCTGCTACAAGAACACGGATAATTTTTGATGGAGGGTGAGCAACTACCATAGTTAGAGGGCTGAGGTGGGAGAAGGAAAGGTTCTATAATTCTCTCTGAGAAACCTGAGAAAGCCACGACAAGTTCAACTTTTCTTAGATCTTTAGCAAGCTTTAGTCGATTTATCTATGAGTTAAAGTTCTAGGCGATCGGCAGATTCACCATAATGGCTGTACCATGTCCTGGTTGGCTAATGATGGTGAGTTGAGCACCAATTAAGCTGGCTCTCTGCTGCATTCCCTGTAGCCCAAAGCCAGATGGAGGTGGGTTTTGGGAGTCAAAGCCACAGCCGTCATCTTGAATCTCGATCGCAATTTGCTCTGGAGTGTAAAGCAATTGCACTTGTATTGCGTGAGCGTTTGCATGACGGATAGCGTTCGCTAAAGACTCTTGCACGATACGCAGTAAGTGTCTGCCAAATTCAGGGTTAATTGGATAAGGCTCGCCTTGCGACTCAAAATGAATTGGCATGGGAGAGCTAACGCTGAGTTGCTCAGTAAAGTGCTGCACTAACCCAAGCAGATGGCTGTATTGATCACTATCCTGCTGCAAACACCAAACTGAACGCCGCGCTTCTACCAGTCCACGTTTACAGAGGTCTTGGGCACGAGTGAAATGGATTTGTGCTTGATTGGAATCAAGGGGATTGAGGGCAGTGAACGCTTGTAATTGCATCAGCACTCCAGCGAAGTCTTGAGCCAAGGTGTCATGAACTTCAGTGGCGATATAAGAGCGTTCCTGAAAAATCGCCGCTTGTTTTGCCTCTTCCGCTAGTTGTGTAAGTTGAATAGCTAAAGTTACTTGATTTGCTAAAGCTTCTATCAATTCAGCTTGTTCAACTGCAATTGATTTTTTGCACCGCCAAGCCATCCCTAAATATCCTACGGGTTGATTTCCAGCTACAAGAGTAATACCTCCATGAGCAGAATGACCATTTGCAACATGCCAAGCTTTTGTTTCATCCCAAGTTCTCTCATCTTCAGCTTCAACAGGTTGAAAAATGAATTTACGATGTGATAAAGAATACTGCCAGGCAGAACTAATATCAGTGCTAAACGGTTGAGAAAACAGAGGTGGATCATCAGGGAGTGAGCCAAAATGGACTTGATTATCCTTGAGACTGATACGTAACGTCAATGTATTTGAATCAGGATCGTACATGAACAGGTAAACTGTACATAGATTCACTTGTTGTGTGATTTCTCTCAAAACATGAACTAGAAATTGATCTAGCTCTGGATCTTTTGCTAAGGCATCAAGCGATCGCTTCAGTGCCTCATTCGCTTTTGCCAACTCTGCTGCCCGTTCTTGTGCTGCTTTTTCTTGTTCGCGGGCGATCGCGGCTTCAACTGCCTTAGACTTACTTTCTGTCGCCAAGCGACTTGCCTGCATCGCCAATGCCAGTTGTTTACCCAACGATTCTGCCAGAGTAACTTCGGCTGGAGTGAACTGTTCATCTGCCCGACGGTAAATCACTAATGCACCTTCCGCACAGGTATCCACTACCAACGGCACATTCAATTCCATATGCCAACCGTTGGCGCAGGTAAATTCATCAAATTCTGCATCTGGTGTACCAGCAACGTGATCCAGGATGACTGCCTGTGTGCGTTCCCGCACAGGAGTTCCTAAGTAGGCATCTGGTACAGTGAAGCCGCCCGCCAAGCGACGCATCAATGCAAAGCGTTCGCCATCTAATGCCAGCAACGCTTCAGGGCGAAAGACATGGTTCTCGAACAGCCAGTATCGAAGATAAACTCTGCTGTCAATACTGTGTTCATAGTAAGCACAATTCTCAGTTTGACCTGCCTGAAAGGTTTGAGCCACAATTTTCAGAACAGCAGGGATAAATTCATCTAAGTCTTCGATTTCTGCCATTGCATCGATCGTGGCTTGAAGCGCATCATTTGCCTTTGTCAACTCTGCTGCACGTTCTTGTGCCGCTTTTTCTTGTTCGCGGGCGATCGCAGTTTCTACAGCACGATCACGGGCTTGGTCAGACAATCGACTGGCTTGCATTGCCAGGGCAAGTTGCTTAGCAAGTGCTTCAGCGAGCAAGATTTCTGCCTCTGTGAAAGGCTGGTTTAGCTTGCGGTAGATGATCAGTGCCCCGTCCGCTTCGCCTTCCACCAGGAGTGGCTGGTTGAGTTCCAATTCCCAACCTTGAGAGACTGCAAAAGCATGAAACTCAGGCACTGTATTGGCAGTTGTGTGATTAATAACTACTGGATGAGTGCGATCGCGGACGGTTGTACCATGCAGATGCTCTGGTGGTACTGTAAAACCATTAATTAGCTGAAGCAGTACAGAATTTTGTTGTGGATCGAGCAATTGCAGTTCCGTTGGGTTCAATACTGTTCCTTGACTGAACCAGTAGCGCAGGTAGACAATTTCGTCTTGGCTATGTTCGTAGTAACCGCAATCAGTTGCATTAAACGTTTGTGCCACAATCCTTAATACTGCGGGAATAAACTCATCAAAACTGCTTAAAGAACCGAGAGTATCGATTGTTTGTTGCAATGCTTCATTAGAGCGAGCTAATTCAGTCGCTCGTTCTTGTGCGGCTTTTTTTTGTTCACGGGCGATCGCCGCTTGTTTTGCCTCTTCTGCCAATCGTGTTAGTTGAATGGATAAAGCGGCTTGTTGAGCTAGTGCATACAACAATTCACTGCTCTGTTCACTGATTGGATTTGTATGGGTGAATGCTAGTCCCAAATGACCCAGAAATTCTGCCCCTGCAAATAAAGGCACAGCAATGACAGCTTGATGATGGCGTTGTTGGTGATAGGCGATCGCCCCAGGCCAAAACAGGTGGGCTTCTCGCTCCAGGTCAAAGTAGCGAGGTTTGCGTGTTTCTAGAAGCAGGTTAACAAATTCAGCTTCATTGATAGGCATCTCTGCTCCCAGACCAGACGCAATCCGCCCTTGCTCCACATGAGCGACAGCCCGTAGTGTTTGATGCTGTTTATCTAGCATCGATATCATGGCACTATCTGCGTTCAGTTGAGCGATCGCCTCCAGTGCCACATGGCTTAGAAAAGCAGAGAGGTCAGGTTGCTCTGACAAGCGTTGAGAGGTGCGGGCAAGTGCTTCGTTCGCTTTTTTCAGTTCTGCGACTTGCGCCTGTTCTGCTTGTAGTAAAGCTTGTTGAGTTCGCTGTTGTTGGATGGCACTCCCCATGCAATCAGCAGCAATCTTGAGCACAGACAGTTCTGCCGAACTCCGCTGTTTTACTTGGCGGCAATCGTCAAAGCCGAGTACACCCCAAAACTGCTCTTCCACAAAAATAGGGACAGCATTCGTTGCCTTGACACCCACTTTTTCCAGGTCAACCCGAAGCCCTTCTGGCATTTCCTCTAACAGATAGCTAACCCCTTGTCCCTGAATAAACTGCTTGTACCATTCTTCTGAGTCCTCATAACGTCCCTCAGTTGCATCGGGATGAGAAAGTTGCGATGAAGTATGAGCAGCATCCCACTCATACAAAACCCGCCAGTGGGGAAGCCGTTCAGAAGGAACATCAAAGTTTTCAAGCACTGCAATACGATCGGTGTCTATCGCTTCTCCAAGGATTTGTAAGGCAGTGTTGACTGCTTCGTCAAAGTTGGTAACTGTAGACAGAATATTTGCCGCAGTTGCTGTTGCCTCTAAAAGGCGATCGCGCTGCTGTAACTCTTCATTGGCTTTTGCGAGTTTTGTGACTCGCTCCTGCTCTGCTTCAAGTAACGCTTGCTGGGTTTCTCGAAGTTCAGTGATATCAATCTGAGTGCCCCACCCACCGATCGCATAGCTATCTCGGATGATACTAAATCCATTGTTGAGGAAGTACCGTTTCTGCCCAAAGCGATCAACCTCTACTGTTTCCTGATTTCTCATCTGATGCCCATTCCGGACAAATTGCTCCATTTGCGCGGCATTTTCAGGAGCTTCCATCACATGAGCCAATGGTGTGCCTACTAAAGCATCAGGTTCGTCATAGCCATACATCTGAGCAAAGGCAAGGTTATGTTCTGCATACCGAAACTGTTGATAAATCTGCTTAGCTTGCTCCTCAACGGGAAGGTGAATGGGAATGGGTTGTTCATACTCCACTCGAAAAATACCTTCGCTAGCAAGTTCCATCAGTTGGCGGTATCGCTGTTCCGACTCTGTCAGGTGATCGAGGGTTTGTTGTAATTCAGCGTTGAGTCGTTCGAGTTCTTGCGAGTGCTGCGTAGCACTGTATGTCCGCTCCTGTTCGGCTTGTAGGAGAGCTTGTTGAGTGCGATCGCGCTCAATGGCACTACCAATACAATCAGCAGCAATTTTCAACACGGACAGTTCGGCTGCACTACGCTGTTTTGTCTCACGACAGTCATCTAGTCCCAGTAATCCCCACCACTGACCCTCCACGAAGAATGGAACGACGTGAGTTGCCTTGACCCCTATTTCCATTTGGGCACTGCGGAAAGGTTCTGGAGCTTCTTCAATCAAGAAGCTAACGATTTGTCCTTGACGTAACTGCTCAAACAGATCAGGAATCTCCTCATAGCTGCCTTGGGCTGCTTGAGAATTCCCATACTGTGACATCGTTTCCGGTGAAGTCCACTCGTACTCCAATACCCGCCAGCTAGGGAAGGGTGAATCGCAGAACGAGTCGAAATTCTCTATAACGTTAATGCGATCGGTGTCTAATGCCTCACCAAGCATTCCTAAAGCAGTATTGACTGCCGCATTCAGAGGCGTGAGCGTTAATAACACGCGAGCAACTTCTGCGGTCGTTTCTAACAGGTGGTGCTCTAAAGAAGAACTGCCAGTAGAGACCCACTCATCGGGTTCTGCCTGCCTTGCTGGTTCTCGCTCGTCTTGTTTTGGTTGTCGATATCTGGCTACTTCTGCTTGTGAGACTGCGTAGGAACGTTCGCACGACTCAAGGCGCGATCGCAGTCTGGCGTTTTCTTGTTCTAGGGCAGCGAGGCGATCGTGGAGTTTAGCCAGTGCTGTATCCATATCGTTTTAAGCAAAAACTGGATTTTTGTAGCATAAGGTCATTTATTCCCTGGACTGGGAATTTTTTACAGGATTTTTAGATACTGCCAACTTGGATTTTTAGATACTGCTAACTTATATCAGATGTCATTGTGAACTAGAGGCGATCGGCTAATTGTGCCGCTCATTTGCAAATAACGTCAAAGCTTCTGCTCATTCAGCTTTATTTGCCCAATTCATCAACCGACAGACCGCCCGGTTAAAAAATGTCCTTATTGCGGCTCATCTTGCAATAGTGTCTCTAATTCAGTCAGTAGTGTTTCTAGCTTATTCTGCTTTTCAGGGTGCTCCCAGAGTTTAGTTCGTTTCAATAGTTGATAGGTGTTGTCTACTCGTTGTTTAAGTGGCACTGTAGACGGTTGAGTGTGTAGTGCTTTAACCTGTTCTCTAATTCGGTTGAGTGACCATTGCTGGGCGATCGCCTGCTCCAATAATTGCTGCCGCTGTTCCAAGTCTTTCAACTGTGCAATTACTTTAGCTTTAGTGTACTCAATCCGCCCAAATCGTAATGCTTCTAGCACATCAGAAGGTAAGTTCAATAGTGGCAGACGGTTGTTAACAAATGAAATCCAGCTCATCATCTGCAAGCTTTCAAACACCGTTTCCACGATATCTAATGCTGATATTTGGTCTTCCCCGTACTGCTCTTTGCTTTCAATAACGTTATTGGAAGCTTGACGTGCTTGCTTCTTATGCTGATGCTGCAATTGATGTAGGAGCAGCGGAACTTCTTCTGTTGGGCAATTTAATCGAATCGCGAGTAGCTGAATGATCCCCTCTATTTCCTCCAGTGGGTTTAGCTCTTCCCGCAGTAAGTTTTCTATTAAAGCCAGCTCAATAGCCTCTGCATCGCTTAGTTCTTGAACAGAAACGGGTACTTCAACTAATTCGGCAGCGATCGCAGCGCGGTAGCGACGCTCTCCGGCAACAAGTTCGTATCCCCCTACTTTTCGAGGACGCACTAACAAGGGTTGGAGAACTCCATGAGTCTGTATTGATCGAATTAATCGTTGATGAGATTGTGAATTAAAGTATCGGCGTGGTTGAGTGGAGGGTAAATGAATTTCCTTAAGTGGAACAGTGATGGCTGACTGATTGATTGCTTTTTCTTGATCAATAGTGCCATTTTTCTTCATGTTAAATTCATACACCTTCGAACTCTATTCCAAACCAGTATCACTCTACAAGAATAGATACAGAAGGTTGCCCCTTTTTAAGCGAGTCGTCATTGAGACATCAGTACAGGTTCTACCTAGCTTAAGTAGAGGAGAACAACCAACTAAGAATTTTTCTGATATAGCAATCCTATTTGATTTGTGAAAAAAGCCACTAATGCTTGATACAAACCAGAACACAACTGCCAATTTACTACCAAAGATGAAAACAGTTATGGATATCTCGACGATTCAAGTCCTCATTGCAGATGATCATCCTATCGTCCGTAACGGGCTAGTTCGCATGATTGAACTAACGGATGGTATGGATGTGATTGGCGAAGCAGAAACTGGAGCACAGGCGATCGCACTATTTCATCAATATCAGCCCGACATCACGTTAATGGATTTACGAATGCCAGATATGACGGGGGTGGAAGCGATTACCACGATTCGTCAGCAGTATTCGATCGCCCGTATCATTATCTTAACCACCTATGATACTGATGAGGATATCTTCCGAGGTTTGCAAGCCGGAGCCAAAGGGTACTTACTCAAAGACAGTAAGATGCATCAACTGCTTGCTGCAATCCGTAATGTTCATGCGGGGCAGACCTATATCCCACCTGAAGTCGGGGCGAAACTTGCCGAACGAATGAGCCACCCACAACTAAGCGATCGTGAGCAGGATGTGCTGAAGAGGATGGCTCAGGGAATGAATAATCAAGAAATTGCAGAAGCCCTTCACATTGCTGAAAGCACGATTAAGTTCCATGTTGGCAACATCTTAAACAAGTTAGGAGTAAGCGATCGCACCCAAGCTGTTTTAACTGCAATTAAACGGGGATTTACAACTTTATAGTTAAACAGAACCATCGCATAGTTCAAGTAAACATACAAAGCACCATGATTGACTCATCTAATGCAGTGTATTTGGAGAACTAGCTAAGATCTCTGTCCCATCTCCAGGTTGACTTGTAATCGTCAATTGCCCATTAATGCGATCGGCTCTTTCAGACATACCGAGTAAACCAAAACCACCGCCCGTTTCTTGAGGTAAGAAACCACGACCGTTATCTGTGATGCGAAGGACAACTTCATCTTCTGTATAGGTTAATTCAACAATTAAATCAGTTGCTTGAGCATGTCTCAAAACGTTAGTGATTGCTTCTTGCCCAATGCGTAACAGATTTCTACCAATGAACGGTGGTAACAGATAAGGTACTCCAGAAATAATCAGGTCGGTACGAATGGAGACCCCCTGAGTCATTGTTTCAATGCTGTATGAAAGATTTTGTACGAGATCAGCATAATCTTCTGAGACGGTACGAAGTGCCCAAACAGAGCGTCGCGCCTCCGTTAGTCCAGTTTGAGTAAGGCTACCAATGCGATCGAGAATTGCTTCTACCTCTGCCAAGTTTTGATGCATTAAGAATTGGGCTAACTCCAGTTGAACGGAGATTCCGGTAAAGGTCTGGGCGAGGGTATCATGAATTTCACCTGCTAACTGCTGCCGTTCAGCGATTTCATCATTCAATCGTTCAACAGTTTGCGCCAGTTGGGTTGTTCGCTCTTGAACTCTTGCTTCTAGCTGAGTAGAGAGTTGTTGGAGCTGTAATTCTGCTTGTTTACGTTCAGTGATCTCTAAAATAATTACGCCAAGACCAAACTCCTGTTGGTTTGCTGCCCGAATCGGATAATAACTGGCTAACCAGTACCTTTGTTGCCCCGGAGCAGCAGGGGTTTCGCCACAGATCTCTTTACCCACAACGGGGATCTTTGTTTCTGCAACCTGTCGCAAATCTTCTGTAACCTTGTTCGTCATCTGTGGCAATACATCTTGCACAGTGCGACCGATGTGAGCTTGGGCATCAATACCATTAATTTTGGCAAGTGCTTGATTAATTCTCACATATCGTTGCTCAAAATCGAGAAAGGCGAAGCCAACAGGTGCAGCTTCAAATAAGGTATCAAGCAATGCATTAGTGTAATTTAGTTCGGCTGTTCGTTCTTGAACTCGTCGTTCTAATTCATTGGCTCGTTCTTGCTCAATTCGCTGCAATTCTCTTTCCTGCGTTAAAACTGCTTCATTAGCTAGAATGTTAGAGATTGCTACTGCAACTTGATCGGCGATCGCCTGGAACAAGGAAAATTGTTCAGACGGGAAACAGGATTTTTGAAGTGAATTGATAATGAGACACCCATGTATTTCACCACCTGTCTTGAGGACGGTAGCTAACCCTTCCTTATAACCTAGATTCTGAAAAGCTTGTGGCAGCGAAGCATCAGAATATTTAGTCCAATCTTGTTCATAATCAATAATGACGGGATGCCCGATTGCTTCAACTTCATGCATAATCGATTCAAGGCTTGAGTTTTTAAGCACCGTTCCCTCTTTTCGATTAAACCCCGCTTCATATAAATATTTCTTTTTACCAGGATCATTTATATTTAATGCATTTAATGCTAAGTCGGATAAATGACAAAAGTACTTTCCATCTTTAATTAAAGGAATATTGCAGTCATGAAAGTTCAATAGTGGCTTGACTTGTTCAATAATTAACTTAAGCAGATCAGACTTATCTCGTACCGTTGCGATCGTCTGGCTAATGGAAAGAAGAACAGTTTTTTCCCGCTCTCGTTCTAAGATCTCTGCATTGGCATTTGCTAACTCAGCAACCCGTTTCTGTTCAGTCTCTAGTAGAGCTTGTTGCGTTTCCTTTAGTTCTGTAATATCAATTTGAGTCGCCCAGCCAGCGACAATATAGCCATCCTTAATCGTATAAGCACCACTATTAAGAAAACAGTGTAACCGTCCCTGCCGATCGATTTCCTCAGTTTCTAAGTGGTAGAAACGGTACCCATTTTCAATCGTACCGCGAATAAACGCAGCATTCTTTTCTGAATCTGGAACATGAACATCTGCATTTCCAATGCCAATCAAATCATCAGGGTTGTCTACGCCATACATCGCTGCAAATGCTCGATTTGCTTTTGTGACACGAATATTTCGGTAGAGCCAATCACACTGTTCTTCAATGGGCAGATTGATTGGACAAGGGGGATCAACTTCAGTAGAATAAATCCCCTCGTTGCTGACCTCAAACAAAGTTCGAAAGCCTTCTTCTGATGCTGCTAATTGCTCAAGCGTTTGTCTAAGTTCCTGGTTAATTCGTTCTAGCTCTATGGCATGATCTTGTTCTGTCATCAAAAGAGCCTGTTGCGCTTCTCTTAGTTCAGTAATATCAATCTGGCTTGCCCAGGCACCAATTAAATAACCCTCTTTAATAATGCCAACTCCGTTATTTAGGAAGTACCGTCGTCGTCCTTGAAAATCAATTTCTTCAGTCTCATAATTATGAATCCGATAGTCATTCTCCACCTGCATACGGATTAGAGCTGCATTTTTGTCTGATTCCTCAACGTGAACATCTGAATTTTTCAACCCAATCAGCTCATCGGGATTCTCAACCCCATACATTTCTGCAAATGCCCGGTTCGCTTTTGCAACCCGAATATTTCGATACAGCCATTCACACTGCTCGTCAATTGATAAATCAACTGGGCAGGGGGGATCAACCTCAGTATAGTAAAGGGCTGCACTACTAATCTCAAACAAAGTGCGGAACAGTTCTTCTGATGCCGATAAGCGATCAAGGGATTCTTGAAGTTCAATGATTTCAATTTGAGCGTCTTGTAACTGGCTCTCCCGATCGTCTAATGCTGACTTCAAGGAAGCATTTTCCTGTTCTAAGGAGTTGACCTTCTGCTGAAGCTCCGCGATCGCTGCATTTAGCTGGGCTAATGTGTTGTTCTCAGAACCGTGCTCCAGCATACTTACCTACTCAATCTGTATATATTGCCTGTAGCAAATTGTCTATTCTACCTGATTTATACTTGTCGAGGTTGGATAACGTGAGGCTCTCCGACTCCGAGCCTGAATCCTCTCCCGTTTAGAAAACGGGAGGTTCCCGAACCTTTATCCAGCTTTTCGCCCTGACCCGGCTGGGACAGCTATCTGGCTGGACTTTTCGAGATGAGTGTGCTTGAGCAAAAGGTCAATTAGGATTTTTGCATCCACTGGGTCAGATTTTGCTCGCGATGGTTGGAGCGCACGGCGGTAGTTCGAGACGGTTCGTGGGTTGATGGGGAACAGCACTAAATTCTCGTATTGGCAAAGGGCATAGATTAAGGGGTCACGCTTCTGTTCAAGGCAAATGGCAATCGACTCATTGCCGTATCGATGCTGTAAGCCATTCACCCAATCCGCAATGTTTTGAGGTTGAGCACCAATAACACTATATTCCCGTTGTCCAGTTGCAGTATCGAACAAGCAAATATCATGTTTGCGATCTGCCCAATCGATGCCAATGTAAGCAACAAAGTTAGTTTCCATCGAGTATCTTGAGGGGGTTATGTTGTTGGGAACTGGGCGGCGAGCTTCAAAGCGAAAAGATTATGGAAGGTGTCAAACACCTATTCCTGAGGATTCGTCAAACCGAAGCAGGCAAAGATTTAAGGCGATGCAATATGTTAGTAGACATCTCGCTGTCAAACACGGCATGGTCGTCTTCTCCTGGGTTGCAGTCCCGTCTTCTCCTGGGTTGCAGTCCCGTCTCCCCATAACTACGTTGGTGCGGACGGTACAGAGGTTATCTGTGTGTGTTCGGTGTTGCCTGCCGCTGCACAACTTCAACGTTGGGCTGCTTAGTTTTGTCGGTGAGGTCAGCATTTGAAGGTTGATAGTGAGGCGACCTTCTTGAAGAAGTTGATAAGACACTTGACAAAGCTAACACCATTCGCTTTTAGTAAATAGTGTTAGCTAAATGGCGAGTTTGTTATGGGTCGCCCCCCTAAGGAGAAATCGCTCACTCAACGTGACATTATTGAAGCCGCGATCGCCTGTGTAGAAGCAGAGGGTGAGACAGCTTTAGGTGTAAATCGCGTAGCGCGTGAGTTAGGAATTACACCTCCATCGATCTACAAGCATGTAGAAAGTGGTGCAGCCTTGCGGCGATTGGTTGCGCTTGAGATTTGGCGGCGATTTTTATCCTTGTGTTGTCAGTCAATCGAGGGCATCAGTGATTCTTCTGCACTTCTAAAAACGGTTGCGTATACGGCACGAAATTATGCACGATCACAGTCTGAACTCTATCGCGTCATGACGGCAATGCCTCTACAGCCAAGCGAGTCAGATTGTGCGCCCATCGTTCAAAGCATCGTGGCTTTCTATCAGCGAGTACTTCAACCCTACAAATTTACTGAACTAGAAACTATTCACGCAATGCGAATGTTAAACGCTGCTTTCTATGGTTTTGTTGCAACCGAGCAAGCTGGATTACTCACGTTGGAGCCGTCCCCTGAAGAGAGTTACGAGGTGATAATTAATGCCTTGATTCAGGCTATTCAATACATTCGTCATTAGGGAGGTAAGTAATGACTATTAAATTGCCAGCAGATCAATACATTCAAGTTGATGGAATTAAGACACGCTATTGGGCATTAGGCGAGCAAGGGTCGCCCGTTTTACTAATTCATGGACAGGGAGGAGCAATCGATTACTGGTATAGAAATGTATTTGCGATCGCTCAACAGCATCAGGTTTACGCGCTAGATTGGGTTGGCTCAGGCAAGTCTGATAAGCCTCAAAAGACCTACAATCTTGACGATCTGAGCCAATTTATTGTTCGCTTTATGGATGCGGTGGGATTATCCCATGCCTCTCTGATTGCAGGTTCTGTAGGTGGCATCCTTGCCTTGAAGATTGCACTACAGTTTCCCGACAGGGTAGACAATCTAGTGTTGATTGGTATTGGTGGTTTAGGGAAAGAAGTCGCATTTCCAGCAAGACTAACCTCGCTTCCGGGTGTGGGAGAATTGCTGAATCATCCTAGCCCTGGAGCAGCAAAATTTATGATGCAGCAATGTGTTTATGATGCATCCCCTTACTTAAACAATAGCGAATTTATGGATTTGGTACTGCGGAATATGTCCTCAGAGATCTTACAGTTCCAGACTCGAACATTTCGGACGATGGGAAATTTTTTCGGGATTAAATCAGAGATTTGGCAACCCATTCGAGAACGTCTATCAGAGATACAGTCACCTACACTGATTATGTGGGGAAAACAGGATCGAGCATTTCCTGTCGGTCATGCTGAAGTAGCAGCGCATGGTATTCCTGATGCTAAATTACAGTTGTTCGATCAGTGTGGGCATTTGCCATATTTGGAGTACGCTGATGAGTTTAACCGAGCAGTGCTTGAGTTTCTATCGACCCACTCTAAGCGTCAGCAGCCCAACACGTCGCTGCACCAGAACGAATAACAGTTGTTGGTGAGATGCAAAGGTTATCTACGTCCGGTGAGCTTTGTTGTTGGGCTGCTAATCAAAAACAATGTGCAATCAAGCTACCGTCATCTTTACATCAACATTACCAGCGATCGCTTTTGAGTACGGACAGAGTTTATGGGCTTGAGCTACGATCTGCTCAGATGTCTTGTGCTCTAAGTTTGGAATCTCTACCTTTAACTCAACTGCAAGCATATATCCACTATCTGCCGGATCTCTACCAATTGTGACCGCACATGTCACTGCTGCTTGTGATGCATCAACACGCATTTTTCTGGCAACAAGAGCAAGTGCTCCATGAAAACAAGCTGCGTACCCAGCAGCGAACAGTTGTTCTGGATTGGTTCCTTGACCATGCCCACCTAACTCCTAAGGCATCGCAAGGTCTAAGACGAGTAACCCATCAGAGCTTTCCGCATGACCTGACATCCGGGCATGCCCTGCTTGACCGGGTGTCACAGTGACCACAGCCGTGTATAAAGGCTTCATCGCCGTCCCTTGGTATGGCTGTTCTAGTTGCTGCATCAGTTTTTCCGTATTAGAGTCCATAATTCCTCTCGTCTCCCAACAATTATTTCAAGAAAGTTCATGCAAGTTACTTTTGTTGGGCTAAACAGGTTACTTTTGGAGCAATTGCTTGAGATATGCTCTATCCATTACAGAACGATAGCAGTTGAGTGTATCGTGCTTCTACATCAGTCCAATTTTTTGCCAAGCCTCTGATCGCCAGCGCCACAATAAAAGCGAACTCATTGTTAGCGTGAATAAGATCGCAGCAAGCCAACCACCCAAAACACCCCACCCCAGTTGTGGCAGGAAATTGACCAGCCCCTCTCCAGAGGCAAACGTCAGAATGTGAGTTAATGGGACAAAGCCAAACCAACTCAGGAGAATCGCAAGCAGACTGGGTAATCTAACGTCTCCAGTTCCCTGAAGACAAAACGCACTTCCAATATTGATTGCATTGAATACGTTGTACCCCACCGCCAACCAAAGCAAGGTTTGACTTAAGGCAATTACTGCTTCAGTATGGGTATCAGTTGATGGAGCAAACAATGGTACGAGCCACGATCCATTGAGTGCAAGCAATACACCGGTTGTGACGGTGTACAAAATACAGAGTGCGATCGCCACGTTGCCAACTCGTTTTGCCCAGCACAGGTCTCCGGCTCCGATTGATTGTCCCACTAGCGTTGTCCCCGTTTGTGCAATTCCTAACGTAGGCATATACGCTGTTGAAATGAGCACCATAACAATTTGAGTGGCGGCTCCTTCCACGGTGCCTAACTTGACCTGCATGATTTGAAACAGAGCAAGTCCCGTTAAATCGGAGGTCATTAACAATCCCAAAGGTATTCCAAAGGTTAATAGAGAACGAACCAGCTGCCAGCGTGGTTTCCAAACTAAGTGAGATTGAAAGCGACGACGCATCCAATGACTGAGAAATATTGCTAGAAGAAGTACCATGCCAACAGACAATGACAGTGTCGTTGCCCATGCTGCTCCTGCCATACCCAGGCCAACTTGAAACATTAACCATTCATTCAAAATGATATTGACTCCGGTAATCGCGACTGCAACTCCCAAAGTAATTACAGGCTGCCCAATGCCGTTGAAAAAGGCAGTCAGTGCAAGATTAATAACAGCGATCGCTCCTCCTAATAAACGTGGTATCCAGAAGTCCAATGCCAGTTGCTCAACCGTTGAAGGTAGCTGGAATAGGCTGAGTATTTCCGCTCCAGAGAATGCCAACACCACAAACAGAGGCAACAGCAATAATGCGCTCCAGCAACCTGTCCAAACCGCTTGAGCTGCTCGCCATCGTTGACCTTCTCCATAGGCTTGAGCAACCAAGGTCTGGGCGTACATTCCTATACCACCAAACAGAGTAAATAGAACCAGGATGAGAAAGTATAAAGCTCCCATCGCAGCGATCGCATCGGTCGAGAGCCGTCCAATAAACCAGGAATCGGTGAGATTGAGGATTGCCTGAACACCGCTATTGAGAAATAAAGGCAGTGCCAATGCCAAAATAGCCCGATAGTCCACACAGCGTTTTCCCTGCCTATCTACTTTCACAGCAGGAAGCAATGATTCTGAGCCATGCATCATCAAAAACTCCTCATTGAGCGGCTACCAGTATTTCCTTAACTGCCTTAAGAGAGGATTCCAGCGCACTCTGCATCCAAGCTTGATTGGTTGAGGTGTGTTCTCCTGCAAAATAGATACGTCCCTCTGGAGCGATCACATCTGCGTATAAGCTCGTTTGCTGATAAGGCTTCATCATTGCCCAAGCCCCTAAGCTCCAAGGGTGATCGTCCCAACTCCAACTCTCCATCTGCCGAATCATGTCACTTTGATTAACCTGAGGATGAATCTTAGCGAGATTCTGTTGAACGATTCGATGACGTTCCTGTAGGGGTAGGTTGGCTAACCGACGCGCTTGACTGCCCATTGTGTAAGCAGCCAGCAGCACAGATGGATTGTTAGAGATTGTGGAGTCTTTTGTCTGTGCATTATCTGAGGGATAGTAGAGCGTAGAAATAGGTAAATCACTCGCTGTGCTACCTCCATAGATCCCATCATCTGTTTCCCAAAAACGACTGCTTGTAACGGCTAGCACTTTGGTGGCAGAGTCATAAGATAAGTTGCGAATGGCTCGCTGTTTAGCAGCAGAAAAAGGCGTATCCAACCGAGATAGAACCGGAAAAGGAATTGTACAAAGCACAAAATCTCCTTCTTCCCTCTGGATTGTACCCCCTTCTAAATAAACGGCTGCTGCCTTCTGTGCTGCATCGTCTCGCTCTAGACTAATTACTTCACAGCCCATTTTCGGCTTCGATTTGAGCTTATCTGCTAGAGCAGTAGGGAGGCGATCGCTACCACCAACGATTTCCTCCATCTCGTCGTAGTTTTCACCCACACGAATAAAGCTAAGGGCGGAGAAGTACATCACGTCTCCCAGAAAGCCGTTAGCTGCTGCCATCATTTCAATCGCAGCATCTGAAAACCCAGATGTTTTGCACCACTGAAGCATGAACTGTTCATCCATCTCGCGGACGGCTGCACTGTGAATTTGCTCTGCAAAGATCTCAGCCTTTTCCGGTTCAGTCAATTGAGCAAGACGACTCCCAATAATAGTTCCTAAAACGTCATCTGGTGTTAACCCGCTTTCCGAACCACTCAGATTGTAGATGCGACTCAAATTTGCTGCATCCCTAACTCGTATGCGCTGACCGCGCAGATAGTAGTATCCTTCGGAATTGCTCATCACATAGGGGCGAAGTTGCAGCCCACATTCACGAATGTAGTGATGGGTCAGGTGATGACGCTTGGAAACTCGTGATGCTCCGACCTCACCATACAAACCGTTCTCAAAGCGCAAGGTGCGAACTCGTCCTCCAATGTGGCTGCGTTCTGCTTCCAAGATGACGCAAGTATGCCCTCGTTTTTCCAATTCGTAAGCTGCACAAAGTCCTGCCATTCCTGCTCCCAGAATGACGACTTTCAAAGACTGGCGAGGATTAGGAACAGCTTCTAATTCATTGAGCAGATTAGTAGCCTTAGTCGTGGTCTGAGGAGTTCTTGCATTCGCTGCTCCAATACGAGGACATCGAGATGTGAGAGTTACACCACTTGCTAGGGCAATTCCCTGTAAGAGCCAACGGCGGCTGAATCGGGGTAGAAAAACTTTATCATTTCCGTTCATTTGCAGTTCTCCAAAATTGCTTACCAAGCTGAAATAAGAGATTGAATTGCTGTTCGTGCAGTGGTCAGCGATCGCTCTCTAGCTTCATCTCCCATCGTTAAATTTTCAGCATGGATAAAGGTAATATCCGTAATCCCAACGAATTCAAAAATAGCTCGCAGGTAGGGTTCCTGAAAGTCAAGCTGCTTTGAGGATGGGGCATTGAAGTAACTTCCACCTCGTGTCGTAATGATCAGCATTTTTTTGTTTGTCACTAACCCTTGCCAATTCGGAGTGAACGTGCGCTCTACTCGCACAATCTGGTCGATATAGGCTTTGAAATTAGCCGGAACACTGAAGTTGTACATGGGAATTCCAAAGACATAGCGATCGGCAATTAACAGCTCATCAATCAACTCGTCTGAAACTCTTAAAGCATTCGTAAGTTCAGATGCTAATGGCTCAGACTTGCTGAACGACGCAGCAATCCATGCCTCGTCAACAGGTGGAACTGGGTATTTACCAATGTCACGATAGGTGATGCGATCGCTTGGGTGCGATTGAAGCCAACCAGCAACAAACTCTTTTGTTAACGACCGCGAAACGGAACGACTCCCTCTAGGACTGGAGTCAAGATGCAAAATATGAGTCATGAGTAAAATTTTTCCTCAAATGCGCTAGCTATTCCTGCTGTGGCTCTGGCAGCAGGAGGAAGCAGCCTACGGTAAAAGACAGGCAAGCACACAAACGAATGATCGATCGAGCGGAACAGGTTTCAACAACCTCAAGGCTGGCATCAAACGTAAAAATCAAGCTGCCGACCAAAAACAATCCATTGCCAAACCAGCCGTTTTTCATCTTGCCCCAAAGCCACAATTCAATGAATACCCTTAGTATGAAGACGATGCGGCGTTAATTTCTTGCCTGATTCTCCGATTTTTAGCACATTCTCACTGGTCGTTGAGAAAGACCTTTGGCGTGACTCCAACCCAACGTTTGAAGTGGCGATTGAAATGACTTTGATGGGCAAATCCAACCTGAAGCGCAACATCTGCGATCGCCAACTTACCCTCGATTAATAATCGCTTTGCCCACTCGACTCGACGCTGAATCACATATTGATGGGGTGTGAGTCCAGTTGATTGCTTAAAAAGCTGGGTAAAATAATTGGGACTTATCTGGGCGACAGCCGCAAGCTCAGCTAGCGTCAAGTCGCGATCGAGATAAGCATCAATATATTCGATCACCTGGCGTAACCGATAAGTTGGTAATCCACCCTCTTGGGCTGGCAGTATGGGTTTTGACCCCGTGTAATGGCGAAGCAAATGGGTCAATAGCGTGGTGCTGAGAGAGTCTGTATAAAGCCGTCCACCTAAACTGTTTGACTCCAGCTCAGCTTTCAGGGCCAATCCAATTCCGTGAACTAACGGATCAGCCGTAGCAAAATGAGGCAGCAGTTCAGCCCTATCCCATTTCTCCGTTGACTGCACCGCGCTGAGAAATGTGGTTGGTTCAAGACTAAGAATCAGATAGCGATGCTCTGTATCCCAGCGGGCGTAGTGAGGTGTGTGGGCTGGAACAATCAGAATGTCGCCAACCTGAAACTGATCTGCTTGAAATTTTGCATCTAGTCTCTGTTCAGCCTGCGTTGGAATCTCCAGGTGAACCAGAATCAAGTGCTGACTAGATACAGTTTCAGGAATCTCATGGGGAGGGTGCTGATAATAGCTCAGATGAATCCCATTCCATTGCCCTGGCTGACTTGAGAGGAGTGAACTAGAGGGAAAAACCTGCAAAACCTCACTGTCTCTAGTGAAGTTGATTGCCACCGCGCTACATGCGGCTCGTTTTCTAGTTTCGCGGAGTGGATGTTTCACACAACCAGTATAGTTCAAAGGCTATTGGAACACTCTAATCATTTTGATTGTGATTGATTAATCCATAATACTCAATTGTATTCGTAGTTTTAGTCCATACCAGCAGCCTGGTTTGGTCGCCGGGCTACTCACTTTCACAAACGAATTAACCTGTCCGCATATTAGTTCTACAAAAAAGTTGAGATAGATCGTTTTAGACGATAAAGCCGTTAATGGTTAACTGCAATGCTTGGTTTTGTAAGTCTTGCTGCTAGCTCAGCACGAGATGAAATCTCTAGTTTACGAAACATTCGCTTTAAGGCTTGCTTCACAGAATGTTCAGTAATCCATAAAGCAGTGCCAATCTGGGCATTCGTGAGTCCTTGAGCAACCAAATCAGCAATTTGCCTTTCCCGTGGAGTCAAGCGATTTTCTATGGGAGAGGTTGCGCGATCGCGATTTAAGTGAATAACCGACTGCGCCCCTTGCAGTATCTGCGAAGCAGCACGCAATTCCGCCAACCGCGTCGATAGATGCAGACAGAGAGCGCTCAGGTCTGCCAGATTCTCTGCATTAAAGGGAGGTGAATCTTGATGGCGGGTAAAGCCGATTCCACCAACCAGTTGACTGCGGCTGATAATTGGACCCAACATGACATGTCCATGATCAGGACGAGGGCAAATCGTTTGCCACATTCCATGAGGCAAAATCATTTCCTCATGGACGACAGCATGTCGTTGAATCAGATAGCGCAGTATAGGATTGTAGTCTACAGATAGCGCTAATTTCAGCATTCCTGGTGTGTTTGCATCAACTATAGGAAACTGGTCGAGAAAGCTCAATCCCCAGCGAGTTGCTGCAAAATATTCACCCAATATCGCCATAATTGGCTGTTTCAACTCCGTTTCGTCCTGTGCTTGGGCGATCGCTTGAAACAAAGCCTGTAAGGAATTTGTCATGGTGGTTTGCTCCATCCTGATCGTAACGATGCGTTGAACGACAGAATTTGTCAAGTGACAACCTGTCAAAGGAGAGCAAGGAGTTAAGACAGAACAGCAAAGTGTACTCGATCGAGGTCTATCCAACAGTAGCAAGGCGTTTTTACTCTTAGTTTATGTGATGAGCGATTTCGTGAAAAATTCCTCCCCTAGCACCTCCCCGATATGAAGAGGCGAACCTTGGTCTCCTTTCCTGGAAAGAAGACCGAGGTTCGCCTCTAGAAAAGTTGCACACCACGCTAGTTTTGTTTCATCTAATATCATCGACAAACTGAGACTTTATAACCAACAAGGTAGATTTGTATGATTGACTTCGCAACTGCTTCTTATCTATGGATCGCTATTGTTAAGGCTGTGCTTGTGGCGCTCATCTCTATTGTTTCAGCTTCATGTATGAAGGAGCCAGGGCGGCAAAAGCTCATGGCGATTGTACTGGGTTTGGCTGCGGGTGTTTATTTAGATGGAGGGTTCGTATTCTGGGAGTTTCCCTTTGCTATTGCAGTTGTGGTGTGTGCCTACAAAGGATTGCACTGGTATCCTGCTATTGGTATAGGCTGGCTTCTCCATACAGGTTGGGATATTCTCCACCATGCGGCACATAAGCCGCTGATTGGTTTCTTGCCTACCTCATCGCTTGAATGTGCCATCACGGATGCAATTCTTGCGGCATGGCTTTTTGCAAGTGCGCCTGACGTAAGAGAGTGGTTATGGAAACGCACGAGTGAAATAGTGGAGTGAAAAGTTTTTACGCCCCGCCACTTAATCCCGTTGCCTTTGATCAAGGTTTATGTAGAGTTATCTACTCTTGATCCAATCGTATTGTCATCAAATATCAATCAGCCTTATTATGCAACTCTTCTCAAATCCATCAGTTATTTCTCCCGCCATCACTCAAACAACAATAATCAAAGTCAGCGGAATGGGTAGTCCTAAAGATGTAAGGATAAGGAAGATGAAGATAGCTTAATTGCTTTATGTCAACTGCTCCGCTTGTTTGTCCTACCTGCAACTCTACTCATGTTGTCAGGAATGGCAAAATTCATAACGGTAAACAGAATTTTAAGTGCCGTGAATGCAGTAGGCAGTTTGTGCAAGACCCGCAAAACAAAATCATTGACCAAGCCACTAAAACTCTGATTGATAAACTGCTGTTGGAGAAGATTCCCTTAGCTGGCATTGCCAGAGTCGTTGATGGTTCAGAGCCTTGGCTCCAGAGTTACGTCAATGAAAAATATCAGAATGTGCTCCAACAGGTAAACGTACGGGTTAAAAAAAGGGCGCTTAACCATCCAGTACGGTGGGATGTGGTCGTTTGTGGACAGCAAAGACAACAAGCAGTGGATTTAGTTGGTATTAGATGTCGAAACGCGAGAACTCGTCGGGGTATACATAGGTGATCGCAGTCAAGAAGGTGCCCAAGAATTATGGGAGGCACTACCAGCCGTATATCGACAGCCTGGGTTGCTTACACCGATTTTTGGTCTGCCTAGGATGAGATCTTTACCGAGCGAGCGACATCACAGTGTGGGTAAAGACATCTGCAAAACCAGTTATATTGAGCGGTTTAACTGCACGCTGCGCCAACGAGGGAGACTGATCAGGATTTTGTGTAAGCGGTCTAAAATCCCAGTAATTCAGGAGACCGCATCATGGTACGCAAGAAGAAAGAAGCCAATCGCGTTGATGAAATGCTCGATGAGCTGTTAGCCGACTGCCAAACCCCAGAGGATATTCTGGGCGAATCGGGTTTACTCAAACAATTGAGCAAACGCCTGATTGAACGCGCTTTGGCAGGAGAGTTGAACCACCTCAAAGGCGAACAGGCGGTCGAGCTTGATGAACCGAACTCAGAGAGCCTGCTACAGGGCAATAGCCGCAATGGCTATTCGAAAAAGACGGTGCAGTCAAACCAGGGGGAGATAGACTTGGCGATCCAACGCGACCGCCAGGGTGAGTTTGAGCCCGTCTTAGTGCCCAAGCACCAACGCCGATTGGCTGGACTTGATGAGAAGATTCTGCTGCTGTATGCACGGGGGTTTGAGTATGCGAGACATCAGTGCCAGTTGGAAGATCTCTATGGGGTAAATATCTCAGCCTCCCTCATCAGCGAAATCACCAATAGCGTCAGCGACGAAGTGAAAGCCTGGCAGATGCGTCCTTTGGACGAGGTGTACCCGATTCTTTACCTCGATGCCCTGAACATCAACATCAAGGTTTCTGGGCGCGTCAGCAAACGAGCTGTGTACGTGGTTTTGGGCATCAACCGCGAGGGGAACAAAGAACTTTTGGGGTTGTGGATTGGAGAAGCCGAATCAGAGGGAGCCAAGTTCTGGTTGAAAGTGCTGACGGATTTGAAAAACCCAGGGTTAAAGGACATTTTGATTGCCTGCTGCAATGGGCTCGTCGGATTTCCCCAGGCGATCGAGACGCTGTATCCCAAAACCCATGCGCAACTGTGTATCGTGCATCTAATTCGTAACTGTTTGCGCTACGTTCCCTGAAAGGATGCGAAAGCGGTAGCGGCAGACCTCAAGCCAATTTATCAAGCCGCTACCCTTGAGGCAGCAGAAGCAGCCCTCGATGCGTTTGCTGCCAAGTGGGATCACCTCTATCCAGCGATTAGCCAGATTTGGATTCGGCATTGGGAGAACATTAATTCCCATTTTTGAGTATCTGATGGATATTCGCAGAGTCATCTACACGACGAATGCGATTGAGTCGCTCAATCGCTCGTTACGCAAGGTGATTAAGACCAAAGAGGTGTTTCCAGATAAAGAGCCCGTGCTCAAGTTGATGTATTTAGCAATGAACAATATTGCCAAGCGATGGAACCGACCGATTCAAAATTGGAAGGCAGCGTTGTCACATTTTGCTATCCTATTTCCAGGACGCTTCAACTATTGACGATCTCAAGGCTTACACAAAAATCAAAACGCTCTCGTTAAGGAGAAGAACTTGACTTCTTAGTAAACCCTTTCAAGCTTAAGACTAGCGACAGAAGCAAGATAGCTAACTAATCTGTTACTCAGGCTCGATTCAAGGCGATGCTAAATTGAGCTTATCCATTACTAGAATGAGTTGTCATGACAGAACTGATCGATACCAATCTGAGTTCACGATCTAATTCGCGGTCGTTGGAGTCTCTACGCTTTTGCCAGCCGCACCGTCGATCAGCAAAAGCTGCTGGTGCTGCTAGCGGCATCTCGCTGGGCAACGTCTTCCTTCAACGAGTAACCCTGGTCCTTTCACATTGCCACTCAGGAGACGCTAGCTGAGTACAGCCGCTTACTCAATTGTTTAGCGGAATCAATCAAACCTGGGCGCAAAATGCTCCTGTTCTAATGCTGTCGAGCACCAAACTGCAATCTCATCACAACGGACAACCAAATCGCCGCACTTTTCATGATGTTGGTGCGGCAGTTTGTAATTTCACCATGCAAGCACTCGTTTTAGATTTGTTTCTGCATCAATGGCAGGATTCGATGCAGACAAAGCGCGACCCCCATTTCAAATTCCGCCTGATTATGAACCTGTTGCAACGATCGCAATCGGCGATCTCGGCAACTTTCAAACCCTTCCTGAGAAGTTGCAGCAGCAAGAATCTACCCCTAGAACTTGTAAAGAAAACTGGTTGAGTTGTTGGAGAGTCTATGAATAGAGCAAAACCTATCACTGTTAACGCGGCTCACGACGAATCGGTTTTAAAGGTGCTTCCAGGGCTGCCAGTTCTTTCGAGTCAAGCTGCCTCATGGAACGGAATTCAACTGGCGCATCAGCATTTTCTCGCTGCCTTTGAAACACCTGAACATTGTTTTCCTCAACACTTCATCACCATTCATCTGAATCACGCTCCCATTGAGAAGGAGCGAATGGTCAATGGAGAGTTCCAATGCGATCGCTTTAGAGCAGGTGATATTTGCTTGACTCCCGCAACTGCGCCTGTGTCAGTTCGCTTACAAGATGCTTGTGAAATTCTTCAACTGTATCTTGAGCCTGCGTTAGTGGTTCGATTGATGGCTGATGTGGCAAACATGGATGGTTTGGAATTGGTGCCGCAGTTTAAGTTAAATGATCCACTCATTTATCAGATTGGCATTACACTGAAAACGAAGCTGGAGACAACTGGAGTATGGGATCGCCTCTACACCGAGGCAATGGCGATGGCAATCTCGGCGCAATTAATCCAGCATTACTCGATACAACCTCTCAAGGTTCGTCACTACAGCGATGGATTGTCGCAAGCACGACTTCAGCAGGCGATCGAATACATTCATGCATATGCCGCAGAGAATCCCAGCGTTACTGAAATCGCTCAACGGGTTAGGATGAGTCCTTTTTACTTCAGTCGGTTGTTCAAGCAATCGACCGGACTCACACCGCATCAATATCTGATTCAATGTCGGGTTGAGCAAGCAAAACAGCTCTTAAAAACCACCAATTTGTCGATCTCGACTGTTGCCACTCAAGTTGGTTTTGTCGATCAAAGTCACCTGACTCGCCATTTCAAACGCCAAGTTGGGGTGCCGCCCAGTCAGTTTCGTGCTTAGGGCAAAATTATACCAACACATGGCAGGATTATCCAATACAACCGGGTGGAATTCAGCCTACAATTTGCAAGTCTTATGGTTTCGCTTTATCCAAGAATCAAACAATTTTGGAGTAACAATTATGAGCAGCGCCACCACTCCTAGCACCAACATTCACACGCCATATCCCAATCGCCTCAATGTTGACAATGCAGCCATGCTGCTGATTGACCATCAAGAAGGCTTTTTTGGCGGCATCAAGTCAATCGATACGGCTGAGTTGCGAAATAACATCATTGCGCTGGGAAAACTGGCGAAGGTTCTCAATCTGCCCACCGTGCTAACCAGCAGCTTTGCTCAGGGCATCAATGGCTCAATCATTCCCGAATTGCTGGGGTTGTTTCCCGATTTACCTATCATCAACCGTCATCTAGTCAATGCTTGGGCTGACCCCGACTACGTTGCGGCAGTCAAAGCGACCGGACGCAAAAAACTGATTATGTCTGCTTTGACAACCGATGTGTGCCTCGTCTTTCCGGCCATTGATGCTGCCAAAGAAGGGTTTGAGGTGTATGCTGTTCTTGATGCGTCGGGTGCTTGGAGCAAACGGGCTGAGGATGCCTGTGTGCTAAGGATGAATAATGCAGGTGTAGTCATGACTACCTGGGTTTCAGTTGCAGCAGAACTGTTGCATGATCACCTAGGTCCATACAAACAAGCTGTTCAAGGTGTGTTTGATGAGCACCTGTTTGGTTACAGTGCTGAAGGCAAGGACACTGATGCAGTGTTGCAACCTGCTTAGAGGTTTTTGGAAGGTATCAATCCTCCTTAGCTCTCCCTAACAAGGGTTTCTGTTAGCTTTTAGTGAAAACGGATGCGATTGCTAATTCAAACAGTGAAAATACTGATCAGGGTAAAAGGCCCCGACCACCAAAAGCTGACAAGAGCAAGGATGGCATTGATTGCTTGACTCAATCACCATTGGTTAATTACGATGCCAAGGCTATATGTGGCCCCAACTGCTAGAACTCTTCCCCGACCAAACCCCGATCGAACGCACCAGCATTAACTCCTGGGAAGACACTAAATTGGCAGAAGTCGAGCGCATCGGACGCAAGAAGTTGGTGATTGCGGCACTGTGGACAGAGGTGTGTCTGGTCTTTCCAGCGATTCAAGCGATCGAAGCGGGTTACGAAGTTTACTTCGTGGTTGATGCTTCTGGTGGCACATCTCAAGTCGCTCATGACATGGCAGTGCAGCGGTTGATTCAAGCGGGTGCTGTACTGTCACCTGGCAACAGGTGCTGCTAGAATACTAGCGCGATTGGGCACTTAAAGAGACCTATGATGTTGTGGTCGAAATCGTCAAGGAACACTCTGGCGCATACGGTGTGGATTTGGAGTATGCCTACACCATGGTGCAGGATGCGTCGCCTAGTAATACGAAAGTGGCTGCTTTAACTCATGCGTAATTGATCGTTTGCGCTGTCTCCGCTGAGCTTGCGATCGCCCTTTGCAACTTAGCGGAGGTAGATACTTTACACCTGACAGCATTCAATAAAACTATTTCACCGAGTTTAGATTGTTTTCTAATTTCTGAGGGTTCTTAGATAAATGGACGTAGCATCTACTTACTAGCAGCACTCGCTGGTGGAGATTAGCTCAGAGCGAGTGTAAAGCCGCTCTTTTAGCACTCGTCTCTCATAAACTAAATCAGTTTTCCTGTTTTCTCAAGCTGCCTTCAGTAAGGGGCGACCGCAAAGCAAATCCTCAATCTCTTTAGGAGATAGCTTATTTTTTCCTTGAGTGTAGCGATTACGCTCAGTTTCAATCTCTTCGATTATTTGAAGCAAATTATCTAAAGTTGTAATGCGATAGAACCCATCAATTTGACTGCTCACTTCACTAACATCTGCTCCCGTATCAAAAACTACAATGCCATAAACCCAAATTTTTTCTTGAGCTCCAGATTGATCGAACTTGTCACGAACATTATCCACGTAACTATGCAATTGTTCATAGGGATTTCGTCTCCGCCCGCACTTAACTGGAATTTTGATACCTGATACCTTTTGCATAAACCATGCTGTTCGTTTGGCATCTCCTTCAGCTCGAATGTTCCCCTGATAACATTTCGCTTCGATTACAAAGACACAAGCACTTGCAATCACGATATGATCAGTGACTTGACGTGTATATTTACGACGGCTAACATCTAGTCCACCTAAGCTTCGCCACTGCCCCGACTGGTGCTGAGGAGTTGCCTTGAGATATTGCCCAACCAATTGCTCAAACTTGTTCATCGTTAGATCATCCTGCTCTTCTCTTGTTTCAGCAATCTTCTTTTCAAGAGCCTTGAGTTTCTGATCATCTTGTACCTTTTGGCGGCTCAGCTCAGCTAACGATTGCTCCATTGCAGACTGTTTTTGTTGAGCCTCAAGAATCTTCTGTTCTGCCTCTTGCAATTGTTTGCGAAGCATCTCTGCAAGGGTAGTAGTTTTCTGTTTTTCCTGTTGTTGTCGTGCCAATTCATCTTGCAGTTGTTTGCAACTATGGTCGTACTCCTCTAGCTTCTGCTGCGCTTGAGCTTGCTGCTCTACTAAAGCTTGGAGCCGCCTTTGCGCAGTCGCTAAAACTTCTGCATCCCTTACCTCATTTTGCTTTTGCTGTTTAATAGCTCGCTCTAACTTTGTAATCGCAGCTTCTCGTCGTAAAATCTCATGCTGCAACTCACTCATCTTCTGATCGAAGAGATTGGTTGAACTCTTTAGAGCACGTTGATTTTCAACTTGAGTGATTGCAGCTTCTAATTCCTTAATCCGTTGGGTTTCACTTTTTTGATAGTTTGACAATTCCATCGCATATTGTTCTCGTTCTGCGATCAAAGTACTAATTTGGCTCAGTTTGCCTTGTAGTTGCTGCCGTAAGTTAACTAGTTCTCGCAGCATCCGGTCATTTTCTTGTTTTGTCTGTCGTTTTTGTAGCCACTTTTGAAACAGTAGCCACTCTACAGTACTCCAACATACCAAGCCACCGAGCAGAAAAACACTGAGCGTCAGGGCGTAATACTTGTTTGCTCCGCTGTCACTGAGGAGACTACCCGGAAGCTGCTTGAGCCAGCGGCTGTAAGCAGTTAAGAAGCTGGGGGGAATGCCACGAATATAGTAGACGCGACCGATCACACGCCCTAAATTGGTTCTTTCTGTTTTCTCCCACGTCAAATCGCGAGAGTTATCAAACCCATGTTCCTGAAATAATGGAGGTGGATCTCTTAAAAGATCATAGGGGTAATTTTCCAAATCGACCGTTCGCAACGCTGTCCGCCAACTAAGCTGGGAGTTGGTCATGTAGATGATTTGCTGACCAGGGCACTCCCTTGCAGCGGCGGTGCAGTTAGTCACAACCATACCAAACAAACCATAGTTACTATCGAGAGTGCGTTGAATTTCTAAGGAATTGTTTTTTAGCAAGGCATAGGAGAGTTTTGTTGGCAGCATTGCTCCCAGCATATTAAAGTCCGTCGTCTGCACTCTGGCAATGGTTCCCTCCCAATAGCCTTTGTGGTTGCTATAGTTTGCAGCAGTTGCTATTCCAAAAGCGGATGAAGTAATTAACAGGAATCGCCCTATAGCGTTGAGAATGGATTTCATAACTTAGGTGATTAGATCGAGTAGCGTGGAATAAGGCAGCAGTCCTTGCAGCATTGAGTTCTAGAACAGTTTGGAAATTCTCCAAGCTGAATAACTAGAAGCATCGCTTACAGATCTTGAGGCTTCCTTAAAGTTGTTCCACCAAAATCCTCTAAAACCGGATAAATTAATGTATGACCTTTGCAGACCAGAGGATAAAGTTCCTTGAGCTTTGGTGTAAGCTGATTTAGATGAATTATCTGGTGGAATAAAGGGCGATCGCATACTCCTACTGACATTGCTGTAATTGTTTGAGGGCGTTGCAAGAACGGTTACAAACCTTCTTGAAAGTAGAAACGATGGGTGTAAGTGTTCCCTAATCAAGCTCTTTCAGCATAATGAGGTTGGGTTGATTTCAACAGATTCTGCTACTAAAGTTCCTACTGCTTGTATAGCTACTGGAGTTGTTAAGCAATAAACTCAAAAATCTTAAGTCATGATGCGTACAAGCGTCTCAGCCGGTTTTCCTGTGATTTCCCGACAGTTTTTTCATTGGTAAACAAAAAGGGGGCAATGCCCCCTTAACTTTCAGAAAAAATAACACGAATAGACCAACCCGTGAAAAGCAACAGTGCGTTCACGGCATTCTTTTTGGAGAGTTAGACAACTGTGAAATTTGCAGTGGTTAGAGTGGATGATTGCACATTGAGTAGAACTGCCAGGCTATCAGTGCCATAGCTAACCAACGTGTTACGCCCAACTTGAGTCAAGGTCAGGTTGTTGGCATTTAAGTTACCCGTCAGACCAAGCTGATCGTTAAAGATACTAAAGTCACGGATTTCATCAATCCCTGCACCACGTTCTAACGCAAAGATGTTTTCACCCAAGCCACCTAGTAAGGTATCACTGCCTTGCCCGCCAAAGAGCGTGTCGCTGCTTCCTCCACCAGAGAGAAAGTCTGCACCCGTGCCTCCGACAAGGATATCCATGTCACCACCACCATAGAGGCTGTCGTCACCGGAACCCCCTTGCAGTGAGTCCATATCGCTACCACCCAGCAGGATATCATTCCCTGAACGACCAAACAGGCGATCGCTCCCATCTTCTCCCAAGATAGAATCGTTTCCCGAACCACCATCTAACAGGTCATCACCGACATCCCCCAGGATTAAGTCACTGCCTGACCCACCATTCACAGTATCGTCATCAGCACCGCCATCCAGGATATCGTCATCAGCACCACCATCAATGATGTCAGCACCAATACCACCCAGAATCAAATCATCTCCTGCACCACCTGTGAGGCTGTCATCACCACTGGCTAGCTCCAACACATCATCGCCGTAGATCAAGTCATTCCCTGATCCTCCTTCAATGACATCATCGCCAAAATCACCATAAATAACGTCATCACCAATATCACCATTGACAGAGTCATTGCCTAAACTACTGTCAATGAAATCATTACCAATTGTACCGAACAAAACATCATTACCAATTGTTCCAGTAGCCATGAGTATCTCCTGTGTAGATGTAGAATGCAGAACGCAATTTGTTCTGTTAGGAGATATTCTGTTGAAACGAGAGGTATGCAGTTTTTGTTGAATTTAACTTGGACAAATAACAGCGTTGAGTGATGCAGCGTGATGAGGACGAGCTATTAATACAACTTGACCACTAGAATTAGTAATCCACCTCTCTGCTTCAATAGGTGCATCAATAGTTCTATTTGGAGAGTTCAGTTGAGAGATATTAGCTGATGTATCTTCATGTTCTACACCAGTTGAATTCCCTAAATTGGCGAGTTGAGAGAGAATGGTTTCACTACCCAACAACTCAATCGGGTTTGGGGGCAAACCTCCCCGACCCGTCACGTAAAACTCTCCTAACTCGCGATTGGCAACGCCTCCTGCCGTACAGTTTTGAGCAATCAAGCCAGAGGCATCTGCCAGTTCTGCGGGCAATTCAACTAATCCCCGATTGGGATCATCCGGGCTATTGATGGTGACGGTTCCAGGTGCGCCAAACTGAGAACTTGCATCAATATCATTTGTAATGTTTCCGGGAATAGCTTGACGCTCTGCTAAACCTAAAATGCTGTCTGCTGTGATAGTAATTTGTCCACCAGGTCCATTAAAAGCGTTTGCAATGATGTCACTATTTTGATCAGGTAGCGCAATGACAAAGCGAGCGTTGATCGCCAGGTTGCCACCACTACCATCATTACGAGCCTCAGCTGAGATACGGCTACCTCGTTGCATAAACAGTGTATCTGCAACTTGCAATTGAATGTTGGCATTTTCACCAGATACCGCAACCGCCTCCAAAATCCCTCTATTCAAGGTAATGCGGTCTGCCGAGATGAAGAGATTACCTGGATTACCTCCAATGCCACTGACTGAAATTCCAGCGCGATCGCTGACTTCCAGTTCGCCTGTTGTGAGCCTCAAGGTTCCAGCCGTTCCTCTAGCTGCCTCGCTCGATTGAGTGAATAGACCACTTTGAGTTCCATTCTCAGCAACTCCAAACAAACTGACGCGATCGTTGGCAACAATCGTTAAATCCCCTGCATTACCACTCGACACAGTTCCTGTGACAATTTGCCCTCCCTCGGTTACCGTTAGTTGTCGAACATTAATTGTCAAATCCCCTGCATTACCACTGGAGGAGGTTGCTGTGGCAATTTGCCCTCCCTCGGTCACAGTTAGTTGTCGAGCGTTTATGGTTAAGTTTCCGGCATCTCCACTACCAATTTGAGAGGTTGTTGTGATGCTACTTGATTCACCAAGAATAATGTCTCCTGTCGTGTTGATGATTAAATTTCCAGCATCGCCACTACCCAGAGTTTTTGTTGTAATTTCTGCATTGCTCAGGTTCAGTTGATGGACTGCAATGGTTAGATCCCCAGCACGACCACTATCATCGGTGGCAGTTGAAAAAATCGTTTCATCTTGAGCCGTAAATCGGTCTGCTTGAATCTCAAGGCTACCGCCATTGCCTGTTGATCCCACATTAGTTCCTGAAGAAATCACACTATTGCTGACATCAATCGCTTCTAGCGCACGAAGTCTGATTGACCCAGCAGCCCCGGTTGAGGAGGTTGTTGCGAAAATACGAGAGTTATCGGTAATGGAAAGCGATCGCCCCCGAATATTAATATCTCCACCATTTCCTGCCCCTCGTGCACTGCTGCTAATGCGAGCAAATTGAGCCGTTACCGTATTTCCAGCTTGTATCAAAATGGCTCCAGCATTTCCAGTCACATTGAGAGGCACAGCACTAAATAGGGAACCTCCATTCAAAATAGAAATGTTGTCATCTGCTCGTAACGAAACTGTCCCTGCATTCGTACCTCCAAAGAGAGTACTGGGAGAAGAACTGATGCTAGCCTGGTTTGCAATTAAAATATTCCCGCTCGATCTGAGATCGATATTGCCCCCAATATTTTGAATGACGGATGAAAAACCATCCAGCACAATAGCTTGAGTCGCATTCAGTTGGATTTGTCCCTCAGTGATTGATATGGTTCCAATGTTAGTGATGTTGCCACCCCATAGGGTAAGGGATTGACCAGTACCCACTTCCAAAATCCCTTCGTTAACAATGTCTCCAGGAATACGCTCTCCGAATTGCAATCCAACTGGAACGTTAATGGTCAAAAGTGGTGGAGCCTGCGGATTGGTCGCACTAAACTCACTACCGTCTGGGAATGTAAAGCGATCGCCTGTGCTGGCTGTAAATGATCCTCGAATATCGAGCATTGCATCCGAACCAAAGACAATGCCGTTGGGATTCAGCAGGAATAAATTTGCACTGCCGTTAACCCCCAACGTTCCTAAAATATTAGACGGATTGTCTCCGGTGACGCGCGTGAGAATATGGCTCACTTGTGATGGGTTGCTGAAGTAAACCCGTTGATTAGCCCTGACATGGAACTCAGAAAAGCTATGAAACAAATAGGCTCCTCGAATGGAGCCTCCATTAACGAGAGTCGCTGGAAGAAACCCGACCCGACCACTGGCGGTTGAAGAGGCTTCTGTACCCAACGTGCTATCCGGCGTAATTTGGGCGATCGCAGGAGTATCAGCCATTCCAGTGCTGATGAAGACTACAGAACCAATAACAGCGATCGCCAATGAGTGATTCATATTGCAGGGTGTGTTCTATTTCAATTAAGAGCGCATCCTTGTAGATAAACTTACCGCAGTTTGATACTCTCTTGGTAGAAAATACTGGATCATTTTATCCTGCTTACACCCGCACCAACTTTCAACATTGTGGAGCACTACTATGGCTGTTTTACGTGGCAATGGTCGAGGAAACCGCTTAAGAGGAACGAGAGGACGAGATTCAATCTTTGGTTTAGCCGGAAATGACAACCTCTTTGGACTCGGAGGAGGGGATAGTTTAGACGGTGGAAACGGCAACGATATTTTAGATGGTGGAGCAGGAAATGATCGCCTAATTGGAGGGCGAGGCGATGATATTTATGTGGTTAACAGTGTTGGCGATCGCGTCCTTGAGCGAGCCGGACAAGGAACAGATACCGTTCGAGCTTCCGTCAGTTGGGTCTTGGCAGACAACCTGGAAAAATTAGAGCTAATAGGGAATGCAGCCATTAATGGCACAGGCAATTCCTCAAATAATGTACTTACTGGGAATAATGCCAACAACACCCTTTCAGGTGGCGGCGGCAATGATGGCATCTTTGGGCAAGGTGGCAACGATGTGTTAGATGGCGGTGTTGGTGCAGACACGATGTTGGGTGGTGCAGGCGATGATATCTATTTGGTTGATGATACCGTTGATTTAGTCAACGAGAAGGCTGTTAACACTGAACAGCAATTTGTCAGTATTGGAACAGCATTACCAACCCTGCCGGATGCAGGAGGGAGTGATCTCGTACAAGCGAGTATTGATTATATTTTGCCAACTGATGTTTCCATTAACGGGGCGATCGAAAATCTTCAGTTGGTAGGCACTGCTGATTTAGCTGGCATAGGAAATGGGTTAAACAATGGCATCATTGGAAACAGTGGCAGCAACACTTTAAGTGGTGCAGGAGGTGATGATGTACTGGCAGGAGGTGCGGGGGATGATTTTTTGTCAGGTGGTACAGGACTCGATGGCTTTGTCTATGCAACAGGAGCGTTTTTTTCAGCGGGTGCGATCGGTCTAGATCTGATTAGTGATTTCACCTCAGGAGAAGATCTGATTGCTCTCTCAAAAACAACTTTTGGTTTGAGTAGTAATGTAAACGGTAGCCTTTCAGCCTCAGGAGATTTTGCGCGAGTATCTTCTGAGGCATTTGTAGCGACTAGTAATGCATTAGTTGTTTACAGCACACTCACTGGTTCTCTCTATTTCAACCCAAATCGTAGTGCTGCTGGACTTGGAGTTTCTTCTGGTGATACTGCATTTGCATTAGTGGCAACTTCCTTATTTACTCCTCCATTTCTTACTGCATCAGATTTTTTGGTCATCAGTTGACGCAGTAATTCATTCCTCCAGCACTCAAAATCTACATAGCAATAAATTGATTACTGGTGACTTGATTGACTTGAATACCAACAAGAGTAGCTAATCGATCGCTGCCGAAACTGATGATGGTGTTGCGTCCGGACTGGGTGATGTCCAGGCGATTAAAAGATAAACCTTGCCCTAAGCCAAGGGAATCTTGCCCCACTTGGAAGTCTCGAATAACATCTGAGCCAATGCCTTTTTCAAGAACAAACACATCCCGACCCAAACCGCCGACGAGCCGATCATTTCCTCGACCGCCATACAATCGATCGCTGCCGTCTCCTCCCTGTATCTGATCGTTACCAATGCCTCCGTAGAGGCGATCGCTGCCTTGATCTCCTCTCAGAAAATCACGTCCTGCACCACCATTCATGTGATCATCATCAGCACCACCAATCAACCTATCGTTGTTTCCTAATCCTGTGATGCGATCGCTACCAGCCTGCCCGTTAAGAATGTCAGCTTGTGCAGTTCCAACGAGAATGTCATCTTCGTTAAGGGTGGAAACAGAGGTGGTTACATCTACTGGGTCAGAATCATCTTGAATATCATCTTCGACACCAGTGATAACGAAGTTGTTTTCTGTGAGTGGTGCATCGTGCCAAACGATTTTATAGAAATGGTGTTACAAAGCAGTGCAGCAATTCTGACATTCCGTTACTTTATCCATTACACCAACTCAGCAGAAAAGGTCATGGCTAAACCATGACCTGAACGAACATTTTGTATGTCATCAATAGAGCTTTCTCAACCTGCAACAAAGTCACGGAAGGCAGATACATTAGTTGTATCTTGAACGATCGCAACTAGCTCGTAGCCTTTATAGATGGCGGTGTCAGTAGCAGTCGTTCCAACCCCATAATTCCAATTTTTGTCCATCCAGTAGTCATAGACGCTGCCGTTCACTTGCAGTTTATCCCCTTCCCAGGCAGAGAAGTCGGTAATGACGGCATAGCCATAGGAGCCATCGCCTGTGTAGTAAGTGCCGTTATACCAATCGCCTAACGCAAATGTATCAGCTTCAGTGCCACCAGAGAGATAATCGACTTCATAGAGCGTGTGACCATACCCTTTGATGTAGTCGTAACCTGATTCGCCATAGAGAGCATCACTGCCAGTACCGCCTACTAAGGTATCGTTGCCATAGGAACCTAACAGACTATCTGCTCCACTATCACCTTGAATGTAGTCTTCGCCAAAGCCACCATCAAGGTAGTCGTCATTCTCACCGCCGTATAAGTAATCGTTGCCATAATCACCAACAACAAAATCATTACCCCAGTCACCGACTACAACATCATTGCCCCAGCTTGCATAAACTACGTCATCACCCCAGCTTGCATAGATTGTATCGTCATAGGTTGTGCCAACTAGGTAATCGTTGTAGATAGAGCCAAAGATTTGGTATGTCATGGTCGTTTCTCCTGTGGTGTTAGATCAGTTGAGTTACTTGAGAAAAGTTTGTTTTCTCTCTTCACCCATTCCTATTCCAGGGATTCGACAGGTATGCAGTTTTATGGATATAGCCGTAACCAACTCTGTTAGGACAAGGGAACTAAGCTCCTTTGTCGTTTTTGTCGATAGGGAGTTAATCCTGGCTCTCGCTTGTGGATCGGAGAGAAGATCTGAATGCAAGTCACTAATGTGTTGTTGGCAGTGTCCCGAATTTCAACGGTTGAAATACGAACATCAATGGGTTGAATCATCGGTAGAGTCAGCGGTGCAGGGGTGACTGCAATACTGCTGCGCTCGCTTGAGAAGGGCAATGTTGGAGACGGCTGAGTGATATTTCGCTGTAAAACTTCTACATCTGGATAAAGAATACCAATTTCGCTTTCTGGGGCTGTATCCTGCACTAAATAAATCTCTAAACGAGCCGTGTAGCGGGGTCGTAGCTTTGGAGTCAATTGCTGCCGAATTTTGTTAGCGAGTGCGTTATGCACATCAACCCAAAGATATCCTTCTAGATAGGGGTCCATTCCCGGAAATGGTGATGGCATCGCAAAACTCCCAAACATCAGCCTCTCATCTCAATTCTAATGGCGATCGCTATTGCCAGGATTATAAAACCAGGTAGAGTGGCTGCTAGCTAGAACAGTGGGTAGAGAGGGGCGATCGCTCCGACTGATTCGATTCCTGAGCGATGAGCATCACGGCTCCCTCTGCATTGACGACCCATCCCTGTGCCTCAACAATTTCAGCGGAAGATTGTGAATTTTGTGGGTTAGAGACGCGATTAATCGCGTCTGTACCGAGTTGTGAGTTAGAGACGCGATTAATCACGTCTGTACTGGCAAGTTGGGTTAATACGGTTTCACCGCCTAACACCTCAGTGGGACTGGGCGGCAATCCGCCCCGACCTGTGACGACAAACTCACCCAACTCCGATGCCGTAGAACCCCCCGTTGGACAGTTTTGAGCAATCTGCTGTGTGGCATCCGTAACATCTGTGGGAAGTTCGAGCAATCCCTGCCGAGGATCAATATTAGGCGTATTAACCGCCACTACTCCCTGCACACCTTGCTCTGAACTAGCAGTAATATCGCTGAGTGGAGTTACAAACGCTCTAGGAGTAATGCCAAACAAGCCTTGAGTCGTGATGTCAACTCTGCCACCGTTGCCTCTGGCTGCATTCGCGGTGATGTCGCTGTTTTCAGTTGGAACTGCCACAATGAAGTCAGCATCAATGCCAATGTTGCCACCATCGCCCCCCGCACCCGTCGTTCCGGCATTGGTGGAAATGCTGCTTTGTTCGCGTAACAACAGTTGATCCAGATTGGTTAAGACAATATTGCCACCATCCACGGTTTGAGTCTCAGCAATCAACCGACCCTGATTAGCAAGCCGCACTGAACCCGCTCGAATTAGCACATCCCCTGCTGCACCACTACCCAGGCTGTTGACCTCAACTCTGGCTCCATCCTCAACTCTGAACTGATCGGTGTTGATGCGGATTGTGCCTCCTTGACCTCTGGAGTTACGAACGGTGTTAGCAAACAGACCACTGGTTGGGTCAGATCCACTTAACAAAAGGGTATCTCGAATATTGAGCGTAATGTTACCTGCTTGTCCTTGATTGGTGGTTGTAGTAATGATTCGTCCTCCGTTGGTTGCCTCAAGGGTGTTAGCATTGACGATGATATTGCCCCCTCGAAACGCATTAATAGTTTGAGCACTGATCACGGCTCCATTTGAGATGCGAAAAGAATTGGTATTGAGGGTAATCACACCTGCTTGTCCTTTTCCAGCCGTTGCTACAAATAATCCACTCGGCAACCGATTTTGAGCATTTGTTCCACTTACATTGATACGATTGCGAGCGTTAATAAAGACATTACCTGCATTACCTTCACCAAAAGTGCTAGCAAGGATTAGAGCACCATTTGTTAAAGAAAGAGAACCAGTGGCGATTCGTACCCCTCCTCCTTGTCCTCTACCGTGTGGTTCAACATTGCTAGTGATGGCAGTAAGAGAGTGTCTATTAGGGCTAACACCATTTATGGAAATGCGATCGCGAGCGTTAATAAAGACATTACCTGCATCACCTTGACCAGAAGTGCTAGCAGAAATTTGAGCACCATTGGTTAGGAAAAGAGAGTCAGTAGTGATACGTACATCTCTTCCTCGCCCTCTACCAAACTGTCCAACTCTGCCAGCAATCATAGTAAGAAATCGTCCATCAGAACTAGCACCATCTAGAGAAATGCGATCGCGAGCGTTAATAAAGACATTACCTACATCACCTTGACCAAAAGTGCTAGCAGAGATTTCAGCACCATTGCTTAGGAAAAGAGAACTAGTAGTGATACTTACATCTCCTCCCTGTCCTATACCGCCTTGTTCAACAGCACTACCAATCAGAGTAGGAAATTGTCCATTAGGATTAGCACCATCTAGAGAAATGTGGTCGCGAGCATCGATAAACACATTACCTGCATTACCTTGACCAAAAGTGCCAGCAGAGATTTGAGCACCATTAATTAAGGCAAGAGAGCCAGTGGTAATCCGTACATTTCCTCCTTGCCCTCTACCGCTTTGTTCAACAGCACTACCAATGAAAGTAGGAGATTCTCTATTAGAAGTAACACCATCTAGAGAAATGTGGTCGCGGGCATCAATAAAGATATTGCCTGCATTACTTATACCCAAAGTGTCAGCAGAAATCTGAGCACCATTGCTTAGGAAAAGGGAGCCAGTAATGATCCGTATATTTCCTCCTTGCCCTATACCGCGTTGGTTGGTTCTGCTAGTGATACCAGTAACAGATTGTCCATCAGGATTAGCACCATCTAGAGAAATGCGATCGCGGGCATCAATGAGGATATTACCTGCATTACCTTCACCAGAAGTGCTGGCGGAGATATAAGCACTGTTGGTTAAGGCAAGAGAGCCAGCAGAAAGACGTATATCTCCTCCTTGACCTCTGCCAGATTGTTCAACAGCACTACCAATACCAGTAAGAAATTCTCCGTTAGGGCTAGCACCATCTAGAGAGATGTAATCGCGAGCATTAATAAACGCATCACCTGCGTTACCTTGACCAAAAGTGCTAGCAGAGATTCGAGCACCATTGGCTAGGAAAAGAGATCCAGTGGTAATCCGTACATTTCCTCCTTGTCCTCTACCGTGTTGATTAACATCACTACTAATGAAAGTATAAGATTCTCCATTAGGACTAACACCGTCTAGAGAAATGCGATCGTGAGCATCAATAGAGACATTACCTGCATTACCTTCACTAGAAGTATCAGCAGAGATTTGAGCACCATTAGTTAAAGAGAGAGATCCAGTGGTAATCCGTACATTTCCTCCTTGCCCTCTAGCCAGCTGATTAACATCACTACTAATGAAAGTATAAGATTCTCCATTAGGACTAACACCGTCTAGAGAAATGCGATCGCGGGCATCAATGAGGATATTACCTGCATTACCTTCACCAGAAGTGCTGGCGGAGATGTAAGCACCGTTGGTTAAGGAAAGAGAGCCAGCAGAAAGACGTATATCTCCTCCTTCACCCCTACCAAATTGTTCGACATTACTACCAATACCAGTGAGAAACTCTCCATTAGGGCTAGCACCATCCAGAAAAATACGATCGCGAGCATCCATAAAGATATTACCTGCATTTCCTTGACCAAAAGTGCCAGTAGAGATTTGAGCACCATTGGTTAAGGAAAGAGAACCAGTGATTATTTGTACATCCCCTCCTTTTCCTTTACCCATTTGTGAAACAACGCTACCAATAGCAGTAGAAGCTTGCCCATTAGGATTAACACCATCTAAAGAAACGCGATCGCTAACTTCTATAACTATGTTTCCTGCATTGCCCTGCCCAAGCGTGCTAGAAACTATTCGTGAACCGTCCCTGAGGCTCAAAAATCTAGCTCTAATGTTGATATTGCCACTATTGCCGGTAGCAAAACCAACGGCGTTAGCAAGTAAACTTGCTTGCAGAAGTTGAATGTCTCCAGTTGCGTTTAGGATTAAATTACCTGCTTGGCTATCTGCTGTACCTGAATCGAGGAGAATGCTAGTTAGCAAGCCACTACCATTTGAGAGGGTGATATTACGAGCTAAAATAGTAATATTCCCACCATTGTCAGAGCTGGTATTTACAATAGCACCATTATTAAACAGGACATTCCCACGCCCTACCTCATCAGGTAAGCTGAGACTGCCATCAGCGTTTAGGCTAATCACTCCCGTACTAACAGTTGCACCAACATCAATTCGTCCACCTGGTGCATTTAAGAGACCACCACTAATGTTGATATTACCGCCCGCAAATGTAAGATTTTGGCGATCGGGCACTTGTAATCTTGCAAAGTTGCTGTCGATATTTCCTGGATTAATTTGATTGAAGAGGAATGCTGATGGATTGACAGTTAATAGTGGAGAAGGGGCTTCAGGATTAGTCGCACTAAAGAAACCTTGATCACTAAACTGAAGTACGTTGGCAGTGCTAGTAACAAACGAACCACCAATAGCAATACTCGCATTTGGACCAAAGAGAATACCATTGGGATTGATCAAAAAGAGATTGGGGTTAGATGTAACTCCAGTATCATTCAAGATACTCAAAGTTCCTAAAATTTCCGATCGTGTGTTTCCGGTGACTCTCGCTAAAATATTTTGAATGTTGTTACTTGGGTTTAGAAAATAGGCTTCACGCCCCTCACTGACACTAAACTCCTGAAAACTATGAAATAAGTTTCTCCCTCGGACTGCCCCTTGATCAATCCCATCGACAGGTAAACCAAAGGTATCCAATGATGTCACCCTCGATTGTTCTGCACCAAGGGTGTTATCCGGAATAATGCGGCTCTGGGCAAAAGCATGACTTGGAGCCAAAACAACGATTCCTAAGCCGATGAGTAGAGGTGTAAATAGGGGCGATGATCGCATTCTTATCTCCTAATGAAATGTGTGGTCTGATCCCTGCCCCCCTTACGAAAAGGGGGGAACCGAGCCAGCCCTGGGTGAAGTCCCCCTTTTGAAGGAGGATTTAGGGGGATCGTGCAAGGTTTGAGCATCCTAATCGAAGTAGTTTGGGTAAGGGGTTTACTGCCAGTTCCCAATCAGCACATACGGTGCCCAGTAGAACGGATTATTAAACTCATCACTCTTTAGCAGAGCCAGTTGTGCCTCTTGCAGTGCAACGGCTTTACTGATATTGGGTTGCGCCAGTTGTTGATAAAACTGACTCATCATCAGTGACGTTGATTTATCGCCGACCTGCCATAGCGTTGCTACCGTACTTCGGGCACCCGATCGCACTGCCATTCCTGCTAATCCCAATGTGGCGCGATCGTCCCCTGCGGCAGTTTCACAGGCACTCAATACTAACAACTCCAATGCCCCTCCCTCACGAATCTCAGTGGCTTGCAACAAGGTACGGAGTTGGTTGATGTCCAGACGGTCGTCATAGGTGAGGATATAGGTTTCCTGTAAGCGAGAGCTAAATTTGCCGTGAGTGGCGAGATGCACCACTGGAAAGGGAACCGCATTCAGAGCCGTTTCAAAGTTGTTGTTAGTAAACTCCTGGTTCAACAACACACGGCTATCTTGAATTTGTGAGCCAATTTGCTGAAGCTCCGAGTCCACGCCTGTCAACGGTTCAAAACCTGCTCGTGCTTCGCTGAGTCCTGCGACCAGTGCCCGCAATCTTTCTTGAAAGAGGGGGCGGGATTCCAGCAGTTGTAACCCCGGTGTCAGAGCGATCGCATACTGTTCAATCAAATACTGGTTGCCATCGTGCAACACCGACATCGGCACGTTTCGTAAGGCACCATCCAATACAAACACCAACGTTTTTGTACCGCTAGATTGAAGTTGGGGGGCAATCGGGCAAATCAGCCAATCGTAGAGTTGTTGCATTAGTGGCAAATACCTCGATTCATTAAAACCAGTTTGCCGAATGAATCGTTGTACTTGATTTACAGTGGAGGCAATATTCTCAGGGGTTGCCCTAGCATCCAGTGGAGTGGCGTAATAGGTGAGGTCTTGCCCCGGCAATTTCACGACAACAGCAAGGCGATCGGGCAACAGGATGGGATATAACACTGCCGTCTCGTTATCCACCAGTTCATCGACTAATTCGGGCTGCGCGGTGAGACAGGCTTCTCTAAAAAAGTTGTCTAATTCCGCTAACTGTAACGACTCAATCACATCTCGTGCCGTTGTCAAATTTTCACTACTGGGATTTCCCTGATCAGACTCTAACAACAACGCAACGAGTTCTCGGTGAATCGGTTCAATCGTCTCTCGGAAAGAGAATTGTTCTTCTGGGGTAATGGCAATTAAATCACTACGGATTAACTTTAATGTGTTCACTGCTTCTTTATAAGCGGCGATCGCGGCATCAGTCTGTCCCTGCGTTTTGAGGAGTCGTCCTAACTGCCATTGCCAGCGATAGGAGATGTCAGACGCTTCGATTTCTTGTGCCTGTAACAACGCCTGACGAGTGAGGGATTTAGCTTGCTCCCATTCCTCCGTTTGCTCGTACACACTGCCCAGAACACCCAACGCATAGGAGCGCGATCGCTGATCCTGCAATGCCTCTGCCTGTTGAAGGGCACGAGTCAAAATCTGTTTCGCATACGCTACGTAGGAGTTTAAGTTGGCATTCCCTACCCGTTGATCATGTAACTTCATCACATTCTCTGCCAGATTGATCTGGGCATAGATAGCAGTACGACTGACGGGTAAGGCTTGTGTTTGCTGGGTCAGTGGCGCAATCAACGCGATCGCCTCTGACCACTGCTCTCCTACAATCAGCAGGTTGAGTTGATTCAGGCGGCTCTGAACGCGAGTTGTGGCAATTGCGCTTGTGTCGGCAGATTGTTCATACAGGGTGATCGCTCGTTGCAGTTGAGTTTCAAATGCCAAGGCGTACTCAATACCCCGAATTAAACGCCCAGTTGCCCTCTGCCGGATTAAATCTGCGGCTTCAGCAGGAGTGAGAATTACTTCTCTTAAACTCAGATCCGACAATGCCTGACCGTAGATCACATTCGCCAAAGCAAACTGGGTCGCAGCGATCGCTTCTCGGTCGTTTAATTCCTGTGCGATCGCCAGTCCTCTTTCTAATACCGCTCTGGCTTGCTGCAAGTTGCCTGTTACTCGCAATGCCTCTCCTAAACTGCGGAGTGCAGCAGCATGAGTGGTAGTCGCAGACACCGTTTCTAGCGGAGGAATGTCTGTCTCCGTCCTATCAGGATTCAGCAGTTCATTTTCTAAATCTAATGCGGTAATTAGAGTCGTGATTGCCCGTCGATATAAACCCAATGCTTGCAACGCCTGCGCCTGGTTCACCTGACTGGCGATCGCCCGCTCCGAATCACCTAACTGAGTGTAAATCGCAGTTGCCCGTTCCCAACTGTCGAGTGCCTGGGTTGCCTGTCCCTGCGCCAGTTGCAACGTGCCCTGTATATCCAACACCTGTGCCAATTCAGCACCCTGATCTCGCAACAGTTCCACACTCTGAGCGATCGCTGCATTTGCCTCAGCCCAAGCACCCAACTGCTGGTAGGTCAGTGCCAGATTTCCAAATGCTAACCCCTGCCGGATGGAATCTCCCTGCGCCTGATATGCTTGAGCCGCTTCCTGGAAGGCGATCGCGGCTTCGCTATAGCGTCCGTTGGTGTAGAGCGATCGGGCTTGTTGGTCGAGGGTGGATGCTCTGCTGCCCCCTAAATCCCCCAATATTGGGGGGCTTTGATCCCCCCTGCCCCCCTTCAAAAGGGGGGTGCCGAAGGTGGGGGGATTTTGAGGAGGCTGAATTGCCCCCAAAACGGGAGGTGTGAAGATGCAAAATAAGGTGGCGATCGCGGTTAACAGTGTGAATTTGACCGATCGCCCAAATCGAATTCGCTTCATGGGAGGTGTCCTTTAGGAGGGGGTGTTAGCAGCCGTACAGGTTGGTAGAACAAGTGACGGGGATTGAGGGGTGTGGGCGATGAGTGACACCTGACCATCGGCATCAATGACCCAACTTTGGGCTTCGGCGATCGCATCGTTAGAGAGTTCTGAGTTTTGAGAGACGCGATTAATCGCGTCTGTACTGGTGGAGTCTGCATCAGCGAGTTGGGTTAAGACTGTCTCGCCTCCTAACACCTCAGTGGGACTGGGTGGTAATCCTCCCCGTCCTGTGACGACAAACTCACCCAGTTCAGATGCAGTGGAGCTATCCGTTGGGCAGTTTTGAGCAATCTGTTGCGTGGCATCGGTGACATCGGTGGGAAGTTCGAGTAAACCCTGCCGAGGATCAACATTGGGCGTATTAACCGCCACCACCCCTTGAACCCCCTGCTCTGAACTGGCGGTGATGTCACTGAGTGGAGTCAGAGACTCTCTAGGAGTGATGCCAAACAAGCCTTGAGTGGTTACGTTAACTCTGCCACCATTGCCTCTGACTGCATTCGCGGTGATGTCGCTGTTTTCAGTTGGAACTGCCACAATGAAATCGGCATCAATGCCAATGTTGCCGCCATCTCCTCCCGCACCCGTTGTTCCAGCATTAGTGGAAATGCTGCTTTGTTCGCGCAACAACAGTTGATCCAGATTGGTTAAGACAATATTGCCACCATCCACGGTTTGAGTCTCGGCAATCAATCGACCCCTATTAGAGAGCCGCACTGACCCCGCCCGAATTCGCACATCCCCTGCCGCACCGCTGCCCAAGCTGTTGACCTCGACTCTGGCTCCATCCTCAACTCTGAACCGATCGGTGTTGATGCGAATCGTGCCCCCTTGACCACTGGAGTTGCGAACGGTACTGGCAAACAATCCGCTATCCGCTCCTTGATTGCTAATGGCATCAGGGAAGCGTCTTTGTCGAACTGCAAAGGTGGGGTCAGAGCCACTTAGCAGAAGGTTGTCTCGAATGTTGAGGGTAATCGTGCCTGCCTGCCCTCGATTCGTCGTGGTGGCAATGACTTGTCCTCCACGGGTTGCCTCAAAGGTGTTGGCATTAATCGTGACATTACCACCTCGAAATGCATTAGATGTTTGAGCGTTGATTATGGCTCCATTCGAGATGCGGAAAGAGTTAGTGGCGATCGTGACATTTCCTCCCTGACCTCTGGCATCACTAAAAGTTCTTGTCAAGAATCTACTTGGGAATCCACTGTGGGGGTTGACTCCATCGAGAGAAATGTGACCGCGCGCCTCAATCGAGACATTACCTGCATCACCTTGACTAAAAGTGCTAGCGGAGATTTGAGCACCATTGGTTAAGGCAAGAGAGCCAGTGGTGATGCGGACATCTCCACCATTGCCTATAGCTCCTGTGTCAACGCTGCTAAAAACACCACTAGGAATAGGAATGCGACCATTAGCACTTCCGTCATCAATAGAAACAGTGTTATGAGCATTGATAATTACACCCCCTGCATTACCTTGTCCAGAAGTGCCAGCATTAATTTGAGCACCGTTGGTGAGAAGAAGAGCCTCCGTTGTAATGCGGATGTTTCCACTGTTACCGATGGCTCCTGTTTCAACACTACTAGAAACACTACTTGAAAAACTCCCATCAGCAGTAGTGCCATCTAAGGAGACCGTATTACGGGCATTGATGATGACATTTCCTGCATTACCTTCACCAAAAGTGCCAGCAGAGATTTGAGTACCATTGCTTAAGGAAAGAGAGCCAGTGGTGATGCGGACACTTCCTCCCTGCCCTCTGCCTAGTTGTTCAACAGTGCTACGAATGCCAGTAGAAAGTCCATCAGGAGCAATCCCACCTAGAGAAATGCGATCGCGAGCATCAATGAAGATATTGCCTGCATTACCTTCACCATTAGTGCCAGCACTTAGTAGAACCGCATTGGTGAGGGAGAGAGAACCCGTCGTGATGCGAATGTCTCCACCATTGCCGATGGCTCCCGATGCAACAATACTAGAAACACCAATTAAATCATTGGTAGTAGTTCCATCTAGAGAAACCGCATCACGAGCCGTGATGATAATATTCCCTGCATCACCTCGCCCAGAAGTGCTAGAAGATAATATAGCGGAACTGGTGAGGGAGAGGGACCCTGTAGTAATGCGAATGTCTCCACCATTGCCGATGGCTCCTGCTGCAGCACTACTAGAAACGGCACTCGGAGCAAGCCTATCAGCATTAGCACCACCTAGAGAAACCGCATCACGAGCCGTGATGATAATATTCCCTGCATCACCTCGCCCAAAAGTATCAGAAAATAATGCAGCAAAATTGGTGAGGGAGAGGGACCCTGTAGTGATGCGAATGTCTCCACCATTGCCGATGGCTCCCGTTGTAACAATACTAGAAACACCAGTTGGATCACTCGTATCAGCAGTAGTTCTACCGTTTAGAGAAACTATATCACGAGCATCAATAATTAAATTGCCTGCATTACCTTGTCCGAAGGTGCCAGTACTTATTTGCGAACCGTCCTTGATGCTTAGAGATCTAGCCCTAATGTTGATGTCACCACTGTTACCAGTAGCAGAGAAACCAACGACGTTCAGAAGGCTATTTGCTTGTAGAAGTTGAATGTCTCCAGTTGCATCCAGGACTAAATTACCTGCTTGACTGTCTGCTGTACCTGAATTAGAGGCAATACCAGTTAGCAAACTACCGCGATTTAAGAAGGTTATATTACGAGCTGAAATAGCAATATTTCCACCACTGTCAAAGCTGGTATTTGCAACAGCACCATTGTTAAACAAGACATCCCCACGCATAATTTCATCAGGTATGCTGAAACTGCCATCAGCATTTAGGCTAATCGCTCCTGTGCTAGCAGTTGCACCGATATCAATTCGTCCACCTAGCGCGCTTAGGCTACCACCAGTAATATTGACATTACCACCCAGAAGCGTAAGATTTTGGTGATCGGATACTTGAAGCTGTGCAAAATTACTATCAATATTTCCTGGATTAATTTGGTTGAATAAAAATGCTGACGGATTGATAGTTAATAGCGATGAAGGAGCCTCAGGATTAGTCGCACTAAAGAAACCTTGATCACCAAACTGAAGTGTGTTTGCAGTGCTGGCAACAAAGGAACCGCCAACATCTAACTGGGCATTGGGACCAAAAATAATGCCATTAGGGTTGAGGAGAAATAAATTGGCGGCTCCATCTACGCCCAACGTTCCCAAGATGTTGGAAACATTGTTTCCGGTAACGCGACTGAGAATATTTTCCACTCCAGCCGGATTCGAGAAATAGACTCTCTGTCCGTCATTAACGTTGAATTCTCGAAAACTGTGAAATAGGTTGGCTCCCCGTGCCGCACCGCCATCAATCCGGTCACTCACTCCACCGCGAATCGTGACACCCGGAGTCACCACCGATCGCTCATTACCCAATGTATCGTCAGGTACAATTTGGGCGATGCGAAGCATTTCTCCCTCTAGGGCGATCGCTCCCTCACTAATCAAGATAGCCCCCGCTACCAATCCCACGGTCAACCCACGTTGCCAGTTGCGATCGCTCATACTGCTGCACCTTGAAATAGCGGTTTAGGATTAATTAGTAGCCAGAGTTAATAGCAAGATATCATGTCTTTTGCTGATAGAAAGTGGAAGAGAATCGATGATTTTGATAGAAACAGAACGAAGAGGGCGATCGCTTTCTCTCAATAGGTTTCTCTCATCTACAATTGAGACTAATGGCATATCAGGCATGACAAAGAGTCATTATGACAACGCTCTTCATCCAAACCGAACTCATTCCCCTCACGGTCAACTTCCCTGCGATCGCCTGCATGACCCACACCCAGTTCTACGAATTCTGCCAAGCCAATCGAGACTTACGAATCGAACGCACTGCCACTGGAGAAGTCATCATCATGCCACCGACCTTTTCGGACACTGGCAACCGTAACATCAAAATTTCACAACAACTTGCAAACTGGGCAGATCAGGATGGCATGGGTGAGGCGTTTGACTCTAGTACCGGTTTTACGCTGCCCAATGGAGCGACGCGATCGCCCGATGCATCTTGGGTTCGATTAGAGCGATGGAACGCCTTAACGGAAGAACAGAAAGCGTCATTTGCGCCGATTTGTCCCGATTTTGTGATTGAGTTGCGCTCTTCTAGTGATACCTTGGCGGGGTTGCAAGCCAAATTGCAAGAGTATATCGATAATGGAGCTAGATTAGGATGGTTAATCGATCGCCAAAATCGAACGGTTCACGTTTATCGTCCTGGTCGAACGCCTGAAATTTTGGACAACCCTGAAACCGTTAGCAGTGATCCAGAGTTGCCAGGATTCGTTCTACAACTGACAAAGATTTGGTAACAACTATTAGGATTGTCTTAGATAGCATTTAGTAACCTACATTCAGTCAATTGGATTTAAGATTAAGGCTGACAAATGGCAATTCTTCTGCATCACTGGACAGTAGAAGACTATCACCGGATTGTTGAAGCAGGCATTCTATCTGAGTCTGATTGCGAACTGCTGCAAGGAAATATTGTCGATATGCCACCCGAAGGACCTGAACATGCCCATCGGTGTGAAACGACTGCTCGTTATTTAGAGCGATTGCTGGGAGATGGATGGTGGTCCCGTCAGGGTAAGCCCATATCGCTAATTGACTCTGAACCCCAACCGGATATTGCACTTGTGCGTGAGGCAGATTACAGCGATCGCCATCCCAGCGCAGAGGATGTGTATCTGATTGTTGAGTACGCTCGCACAACTCAAAAACAAGATAAAGGCATCAAGCGTGAAATTTATGCAGAAGCTAAGATTGCTCATTATCTAGTTGTCGATTTGAAGGAGGGTTGTGTCATCTACTACACTAACCCGATGAATAGAAATTATATGAAAGAACAAATCTTTCATACAGGAATCATTCAAGTTGGAACGATTAGCATTGATGTGTTGAAGTTACTGAGATCATAACTTCTGCATATTTTCAATGAGGTTGAAAACCAGGCATTGGGGGAGAATCCCCCAAACCCCTAGCAGAAGATGTTTCGGCTAACCCAAAGGTGTGCTTCGTATCTATACCGAGTGCGGGTGTTTCTGATCTATGACTCACAAACGCTGTTCGTCAAAGTTTGTAGTCGCTCACTCAGTTGGGGTGTAGGAGTACTCACTCTATACAGAATTTGTAAGCCGTCGGATAGTAAGCCTTGCTGCATCAAGTAGTTAGCTTGACTGATGGCAACGTCCTGTGATGTGTTCTGTGTGTGATCGCCACTCAATTGCTGCAACCCAGCGGTGATCTGCTCTCGGCGATCGCCCGCCAACACTTCAAATGTGTAACTTAAGGTTTCTGGTTCCCAGGTTTGGGTGGTGGGGTTCTGCCGTTCAAAGGCGAGTTCCCACACGTAAATCTGCCCCGGTTGGAGTGGATTGCCCTCAAATAATGCGCGTTGATCCGCAGGGGCAAGGTCTTTTTCCCAGGCGATTTCATTGGTTTCCAGGTTATACACCTGAATGGAGGTGACGCGAATCACCGTTGGGTCAGTGCGCCAGAGAAACAAGGGGCGATCGCTCCAGATGACGGCTTCTGTTTGCAGGCGATCGGTTGCGGGAGAAATGGCACAAATGGCACCCCGACGAATGCCTTCTCCTCTAGGGCGGCGATTTTGCTCAAAGGTTTGCTCCAGGTTGTCTAGAGGCGATGTCCGTTGACGAATAATTCCTTCGTCTCTAGGACGGCGACGATTTTCAAGCTCTTGATCAGAGGGAGGAGTGGATTGCGCCAGAACGGGCACTGTTATCAGGGGAGCGATGAAAACCAATGCAATGAGACTACTTCGATATAGTTTAAGCATGACGTTTTCCTTTAGAGTTCAGTAGAAAATACACCCAGAGTGTGACCGATGGCAAAAGCCAGGGCACAAGAATTGCAGCCGAAATATAAAGCTGTAAACTAACCCCTCCATAGAGAACCGTAGCCCCTGTCAAGCCAATCAAACGTTGTTGACGAGTCCACTTGAATTGACGTTTCTGTATTCCTATAGTGACGACTTTGCTGATTAATGCAGTCATCCCAATCAGCCAAATGTCGGGAATGGGTACGACTAATCGCTGATTCAATAGATGATGCACCATGTAGGCATGGGCTTCGACTCCGGTCAATTTAGGGAGATAGCTCGGTGTATTGGCAGACTTACCATCTGAAAAACGGGCTGCATTGTTATCTTCTGGCAAGCGATCGCGCCAGTAAGCAACAGCGGAGGGTAACTCATACTGGTCATCAAAGCCTTCTCCGTCAGTGTATTCTCCTGCCCCAATTATCACCACTTGGGTTGGTAAGTTGGATAGTTCTACTCCTTCTAACACTCGCCATGCGGCAACGCGGTCGTAGATGCGGTCAGGAGGAATGGAGTAATCGATGATGGGTTCTAACCAGACTAAGCCCAATTGTTCATAGGACCAGGATGAGATGGAAGAAAGGCGCGATCGCCACAACTGATCCAAGCGGGAGTTAGTCGAACTGGTGGGGTAAATGTAATTAACTGCCTGAAGCCGTAAATCCCGTTGGCTGCTTAACTGGGGTTGGGGCAGATCCGCCAGTTGTTCTTGCTCAGCGACCTGGATCAGGGTCATGAGATACGCGAATGGGCAGGTTTCACGGCAATCCTCTTCGGGGTAGGGCAGGGTAACATAGCGGGGAAAAAAGAAGACATGCCCCTGCAAACTCCATTCTCGTTCAGCGATACCCTGCTCCTCAGCGGTGAAGATATTCTCCGCCTCAAATTGATTGAATTGTGTCCCAAAAACAAACCAGGTTTGATTCGTTGCGATCGCCCGCTGCAACGATTGGCGCAGAATTTCCTCACCCCCAATGGAGCGATCGAGCAGGTAATCAATCCCAATAATTTCAGCATTTTGGTTCGTTAATTGATTAATCAAATCAGCCAGATAGGTACGATTGATGGGAACGGGTTTCGCAATGCGATCATCTCGCCGAATGGAGGCTTCATCAATTTGTACTAAAGCCACTGGTGGAACGTCTGCTGGAGGAATTTGTCGGGTCAAATCGCGGTAGATTGCCTGCGTCCAGACCCGCCAATCGAGCAAGATTTGCTGAGTTTGAGGCATTGTTCCCACCAGCAATAGAACGGCTAAACCGATCGCCTCCCATTGGGTCGGTAAACTTTGCTGGAGTCGTTGCCGCCATCCAAAGGGTGGAATGCGAAATAAAACAGCATCGGGATGACAAAAAAGAGAAGGAACCAGATATGCCGATGGATACGTCAGGTTCTTCTCCAGACGTAAAAATTGAGAAGCAGAAATGAGAGCTTCGTGGACATCTTTGTGTTCTGCTAGTGTTTGTAAAAAGCGAATTAAAAATTCCTGGGCGACCCGATTATGAATCGGTTCACGCATGATCGCGACTTGACTAAAGCCCAGATCAATTAAGGATTCTGCAATGTTCAACCCACTACAGGAATTGAAAATCGCAAATTGCAATCCTCGTTCTCGTGCAGTCGTCAGGGGAGCCGCAATCTCTTGAATGACAAGGGAAACTCCAGGAGCGATCGCTAACTCTCCCCCTGTCACTTGAGTCTCATTACTGTGCCCTGCAAAGAACAGCACATCCCACCCTTGCTCATCGGCAATTGCCGCTCGAATGTTGTCCTTTACCTCAGTCGGGCTTTGTCCCGGTTGCCAACCCAAAAAATGAATGTCTGCCATGCGAGAGAGCGATCGCACTGCCTCTCGATCTGCCTGAAAGTTTAACCCCGTCTCATCTCCCATAATGGCTAAGATGCGTGCTCGTCCTCGATGAGGTCTAACGGATGTGGTTTCAGCGTGGATGTTGGCAGGGGTGCGAACCATGCGAATCGTTCCCGTTGCGGCAAAGTCGGCTCCAATTTCCCACATTTCCCAGGGAAAGCGTGCCAGAGTCAGGGGGGTACAGGTCAAAAAGACCGTAACGATGGGAAGTTCCACCTGGTCTTGTCGAGTGGCACGGGCGATCGCTGAGCGAATTTCAAACAACTCTGCACTGCGAAGCCAACGATGGAACTCATTTAATAGCTTTGTTTCGGCTTCAACTAATTTAGTGTGCCAGTCTACGTCAGAGGGGGCGATCGTTCCAGTATTCACCACTCGTCCCCGCAAATCTGAGTTGCTGTTAGTTGGGGAAATCGGAGCGAGCGGCATCTGTACCGTCTTATAAAAGCTCAGATAAAGTCTACGCCATTCTTGATACAACCCTGTCAAACTATCGGGATAGGGGAGCGTTGTCATGAGTTGCTGCCCTCGCCCCCACGTCAATTCAAAGACGCATGTGTGTTCAATCTGTTGAATTTTGAGGCGAAAGACAGGTGCATTCATTACACGGCCCTCTCAGGGTTGAAAGCGAAACAGAACGTCACGGCTGCACCCTGGTTGAGGTTAATCCTCACCCAAAACTGTTCATCCAATCCCCCAACGACCTGAGCATAAAGGTAGGAATCAGGAGCCTCCTGGGTCAAGGTTCGTTCGACCAACACCTGCCATGCGTCGCGAACTTGCAGTTTGACTCCTGCGGGTACGCTAGCACTCTGTTGACTACTCACGACCACCAGCAGCGTCCATTCTGGAGCAGCATTCGTCACAGGTAATGCCCACGTCAGGACATATAACCGCAGGGCAACATTTCCCCACCGTAAATCCCGATACGCTCCTCGTGCTTCTGGAGGAATGCCTACGGCTTGCTGTTGCAACTCACTGACAACCGTTTCTAATTCCTCCTGCACCGATCGCATCTCTGCTAAAGCAGGGGAAAAAGCAGGCACTAAAGTCCAGGAGAGTTCCTGGGCTAACTCATCGAGTTGATCTTGTAGCCATAGCCCCACATTAATCGCTTGCTGCCCTAATGTTTGGACTTGATTCCAGATGGCAGATAGCCCTTCCCGCAATTGGTTGACAGTGGATTGCTCCTGCGTCGTGGGCTGTTGCGCCTGGTAGAGCCATTCTGCTAACTCCGGCGTCGTTAAAATCAGGGATAACTCTTCCCAATTCAGCAGTTGCTTAGGGGATACAAGGGGCGATCGCAGTTGGGGCAGTGCAGCCAGCAACTTATCCTGCAAGCCGTCAGCAGGGGCTACGGTTGGAGTGACTGTAGGCAAAGGAACGGTTGCCGGGTCGAGATATCGCAAATCTAATAGTAAAGCGGCTGAGTCAGGATTAAACCAATTGAGGGGGAGTACGCACTGCCAATCAGAGACGGAGGTGGAACCAGAGGCTTGGCGTTCCAGCCATTGGTCATAGCGCAAGTAGCCATGCACTCGCACTTGCATTTGTTCCTCTTTGATCTCCATTAACACGTAGAGATGGGGAATCAAATCAGGCAGATCCACAATAGCTCTAGGCACACTCACCGCCGTATCTGCGACACTACTAACCGCAATTAAGCACACCTTAAAACGTCCGACGGTGAGATGGCAGACCGCATCGACTAAGCTGGCGATCGCAGGTTGGTACAGCGAACTGTTAGTATCCTCAATTCGTAAATCCGGTGCCCACTCCTCTAGCCACTGCTCAAAGCCTGAGAGAGCTAAAGCGTGGAGGTAGACCGACCATTGCTGATCCGCTTTCGTGATTGGTTCACTCAATTGCAGGGCACGGTCGATCTGCTCTTGAGACATCTCAATGCTTTCGTCGCTGAGGGGTTCCCAATCTATTAAATCTGGGGAATTAAAAGGTTCTTCCATCATGGTGTTTATCATACGGCAGTTCTCCGAGTATCTAAATGGCGACATAACCGACGAGCGAAGAGGCTCTCCAGGGGGCGATGCTTGGTAACGACCGATTCTGCTTCAGCTTGCTGTATCACCGTTTCAATCTGTTCATTCAATGCCACTTCAATGCGCTGATCCAGGTTATGCAGTTGTTGGGCATCGACGTAAGTTTTCGCTTTGTGCAAAATGCGATCGCTCAACAGGGCTAACAAATACTGCCTCACACTGGCACGAAACTCTTTGAGCTTCATTAATCGGCTGACTTCAAACTGTGCGGCTAGTCCCACCTGGGTGGCAATCTCTCCCATTGCCTGTCCTTGGCAATGAAATAACTGTAGTGCTTTCAGGAAAGGTTCTCCTTTTTGTCCTTTTTTGCGTTGTAGATAGGTGAACCGTTCATTAGTTGCCTGCTCAAGCGACTCATCTAAACACTGCAAAAATTGCTCCCGGTAAAACATGAGAAACTCATTTTGTTCTTCGTTGGTTTCGGCATCAGGTGCTGGGAGAGCGATCGCAACCGTTTGGGTTTCAGGCTCATCCAGTGAACTTGTAGGCGGTGAACCACTGCGAATGGCAACTCGATACTGTCGGACTTGGGTTGCCAGGGTTTGCAGATGTTTCAGAGCGATTTGGGGCGACAGGGGTAGAGTTGTGAGTTGTTGGTAGTAATCCGCAATGCGAATGAGTTGCTCTGGTGTAGGGGGTTTGCACTGCTCCTTGCCTTTGACAATGCCTGCTCTTCTGAGTTGCAATCGGTCTTGGCGATACACCAGATGATATGCCTGCAATAACTTGCTCGATCGCTCCACTTCAATCGCCGTTAACGCATGGAAAGACAACAGAATCCGTTGTGCCTGCTCTGGGCTGGTGTCATTCAGAATCGACCAATCACTGGCTAAATACACACCACACTCGCGTAAAAACTGGTTTAGCTCCCGATAATTGCGAACCAGGCGCATTGTCCAGGTGCTCAAACTCGCTCGACTCGGATCAAAGGTTTCCAGAATGGTTGTAGCCAGGGAGCGATAGGTTGTCGGGGTGCGTCGCTGGGATCTGAGTTTGCCATCGTCGTCCAGAACAAGGGGGAACAGGTCATAGCGGGTAAACCCATAATGGAACCCAAAGTTTTGTTCTAAGCGAATGCACATTTGCTCAACCTGCGAGGAGATAAAGCACCGCAGACACAACTCCGCTAAGTCTTGGTCGGCGGCTGAACGGCGATCGCTCCTTAGCACCTCCAGCAATCTGATTTGGAGTGGGTTATCTGGTACTTCATCCAGGGCAAGCAATTCCGCACACTCCTGTTGAAGAAACGTTTGGGCGATCGCCAGAGCAGTTGACCGTTGCCGTCCACTTCCGTCAATTTGTACGAGATACCAATACTTTGAGGCAGACCCCATGATGTCTCACCACGTCTAAATGAACTGTGATCAAAACTGGAAACGCTTCAATTATTTCATCGACCGAAGATTAAGCAAACAGCATTTAGTTTGACCTGCCCTATCCTAATCCTGCGTGAGGATGAGCTATGCACATTTGAGCATGAGGCTTATCGTCGAGCCGCTCGCACCGCTGCCTCTGCATTCACCAAACCTCTGCCAAAGAAGTATTGCTCCGCAGAGACGGGTTGGGGAAGTGGGAAAATTCCAGACAATCGATCTTGCATCAGGGTTAATCCCACATCCCGTTGCAGGCGGTATCGATTGGCATCTCCTTGAGCCAGCGTTAATCCCTCATAGCTGGCTGTGTTCTTGAGCAACTGGGTGAGGCGATCGCGGTTGAGGTTAGGATTCACACCCCGCATCAAGGCAACAACCCCTGAAACAGTGGGAGCCGAGAAGGAGGTGCCCTGCACCTGAACGTATTGTCCAGTCGGATCAAGGGCTGCTCCCCAACCAGACTCTGGAGTAGGTAAGTTTTGCCAGAATCCGTCTACCCACGTCCCTCCAGTGGTTAAAATCCCACCTCGAAGTGCCAGGGTGGTTTCTCCTCCCGGTGCAACCACATCGAGCCGTCCGCCATAGTTGCTGTAGAAGGTGCGCTTGCCCTCCAGGTTAGTCGCTCCCACAGATACGACACCCGGAATCGCGGCGGGAAAGCCAACACCATCCACGGCATCATTGCCTGCTGAGGCAACAATAATCAGGTTGGGATTGGCATCTAAAACCTGAAAGATCTGGTCAGTAAGTCCCTGATCGGGCATCAGCCCACCCAAGCTCATATTGATGACATCAACATCTCGACTTGCGGCATAGGCGATCGCCTCAATCAAGCGAGCAGCGGTAATCTCACCTCCCAGCCCAAACACGCGCACCGGGAGGATTTGGGCTTTAGGCGCAACCCCGATCGCCCCTTGTCCATTGTGGGGTTGAGCTGCAATCACCCCGGCTGACCAGGTGCCATGAAACTCCGCCGAAATATCTCCACGAATGTAATTGCGAATCCAATCAGCGGCTTGACGGTTAGATAACTCTGGGTTACGAGTGCGGAGCCGCTCAGTTAACTGAGGATAGGTTTCTAGCAAGTCAGCATCTGAGAGGCGAAACGTATTTTGAAAGTGAGGACGCAGGAAAGCTACTTCTTCAGCACTGATGCGTGTATCTGGATCACCCGTCACACATAGATCCGGCTGAGTTGAACTGCAAGCTAAAGTATCAGCCGTAAAATCCCACCCGTGAACTTCTCCGGGTAAGGCATCGGCTTGAGCCGTCACCGTGTGTAAGTTATTGGCGAGATCCGGATGATCCCACTGGATCAAGCTGTCGATCACAGCAACGACCACTCCATCTCCCTCGTTGCTAATTTCCCAAGCTTCTGTGGCACGAATATCAGTGCGGGGCAGGAGCCGACCCCGGTAAGGGATGCTGTTGAGGTGCCATGCTAGCGGCAGGAGATTGCTCTGAAACTCTGCTTCAAGGGTTGGCAAACTTGCCAGGGTTTGTTGCAACTGAGGATTGATATTGGAAGTGATAACCCCATCTGCCTGCACTCGGTAAGAGAGAGCCTGAATAAAGTTGGGAGTGGCAGATTGAACGCCTGGAATGCCATTGAGTTGATTAGCTGCTGTTAGGATAGCTGTGCCTCGTTCGGTTCGAGAACGCACTAAGTATCGATTTTGCGTGAAGCGCAGTGGGCGAACGATTTCCAGGCGATATCGATTCAGCAGCAGTTGAATTTGGCTATTGGAGAGATCTGCATCAAAGCTGACTAGAATTTCATTGGGCAACACAACATCGGAAAGACTTGTCTCCTCTCCAGCATTGTCAACCGATAAAACAGGGAGAGTTTCTGAAACGTAGTTCTGTTGGCGAATACTTTGCTCCACTGTAGCAGTATCCGCTGCATCGACTGGTATTGTTACTAACGCATACCGCTCTCCCAGAGGTTGCACTTCCACTTGAACGGACAAGGAATCGGGTGGTGAAGCCTCGCCTCTAGTGGCATTTCGGCTAGTACTTGGATTGTCTCCTTGCAAGTCTTGTTGCAGTTGCAGATACAACGGTAGCCGAGAACCTCTGGTGTTAGCCGTAGGACGAAACTCAACGGCAATGACATCCTGCCGCAAATTTAAGGGAATGCGGCGATCATAGAAGGTGTAATACAAATCGCTGACAGTTGAGGTCTGGGCGATCGCTGTCGTCTCTGAAGTCGGTGGAGCCAGGTGAACCGTGCCAATCAGACAACTGGTTAACAACACACTGGATAAAAAGCGTCTCATGGAATTGCCCTCTTGAGTGCTGAAGTGGTTGAACACTCCTATTTAGCAGGCTGAGGGAAGTATGCAGTTTTTGCAGGAGTAGGGGGAGTACGGGAGTGGGGGAGTAAACTATCACCTCATCACCCCATCACCCCCCCTGGGATTTGTTAGAAATCTCGACGTTGATCTTAATGCCCTTCTTCAAATATTTGCCGATCGCCTCTCCCAACACTTCTTCTTCAGATCTCGGTGGAGGGGCAGGGGGCTTAGGTAATGACGAAAAAATTAGGGCTAACAACAATAATGCACCAACAAACGCATCCATCTTAGTCAATGCTCCTCTGTGAACGATTTCAGGTTTGATGGCTTCTCATATTGCACCTAAATGGAGGGGTATGCATTTATTCCAATTGAGCTGGTCATTAGGAGGTTGGCGATCGCTCACAGGCGATTCATTTGTTCTGCTGATAAGCCCAACAGTTCTGCAACTTGTGCCATTGTCATTCCCGTCGCCAGCAAATTTCTAGCGGCTTGTAACACCTGAGCCTGAGCCTGTTCTTTTTCTAGCCGTTCCTGTTCTTTTTCTAGCCGTTCCTGTTCTGTATCGGTCAATTGCCAATTGCCATTCTCATCACACCACCGTAACCATGTGCTGTGAACTCCCTCAAAGATTCCTTCCCAAAGTCCAAGCCCGATTTGCAGATCTGCTAACCAAACCAAAGGATTGCTCTGATGAATGGGCTGTTCTTGATACCGTCCTCCAACCCATTGAAAATAGCGTAGCCGTTGTTTTTGTCGGCTGTAAACCAGGTAATGCGGCACTCTCAATTGCTGTTCATACACTGTGAATTTTTCTAGAGGGCGTTCTGCCTGAGAAACTTGCAGATCGGTTGATAAGTCAGAAATCCCTTCTTCCACTGCATCCTCGACTTGATAAAACCGCCCCAGGTCTTCTCGCTCGGTGCCAGGAGATAAAAACTCAATCACAACGTGAGGATTTTGTCCCTCTTGCCAGGTGACATAACTACGCCGAAAATCTTGCCCATTGTAGAGCCTGGGAACGCCCACCGCTAAGAACCAATCGGGGCGCTTGTACCACAGTGGATGATGGACATCGTAGTAAAGGTTGAGGTCAGATCCGGTAAACCATTGATCGCGGGAGTATTCTGCCAGAGATAAGGTACGGCTCAGTAGTTGAGGCTGTAAATCATGAAATTCATCTGGCAATCCCGGTTCTCCTATATATTCACTGGGCAAATCATACATAGTGGGCAGCGTCTCGCTGGGGGGACGAGGCGGCTCAGTTTGAGGAATGGAGTACCCGGTCTTCAGAGTCATGGCTGCACTGAGTGTTGATGTCTTCCATCTTATCTGGTTGTTATCAAAGATATAGGCGATCGCCCTCTTTTCCCATTCACACCCTTAACCTCTGCAATCTTGCATAGCTGCTTCGAGTTTGGGAATATGCGGCTAGTGATGGGTTGATGGGTTGATGGGTTGATGGGTAAAGAAGAATCTTACTCATCCACCCTCCCACTCATCCACCCTCCCACTCGTCCCCTCACCCACTCCATCACTTCCCCGCTCCCCCCACTCCATCACTCCCAAACCCTCCCATGAAGCCCCTACCTCATATGCTCTGGTCATCTTGCATCGCAGTTGCCACGACTTCAGGCGTGATTGCTGTACATCCTGCATTTGCTTCCCAGCGATTTGAAGACGCAACTGCTCCTCTACAACGCTCATTCGTTGCTCAAACGCCATCAGCAGAAGACCGACTAGCAGAAGCTGATCGCTTCTTACAGCAAGGCATTCAACAATATGGTCGCAGCCCATTTCGAGAGGCGTTGCAGTCCTGGCAGATGGCTCTGGAACTTTATCGTGAAACTGGCGTTCGTGAAGCGTTTCCGCAAGAGAGCCGACAGGGAGAAGGCAATTCACTGGGCAATCTGGGCATTGCATACAGATCTCTAGGACAATATCAACGGGCGATTGACCATCTTGAGCAACAGTTAGTGATTGTGCGCGAGATTGGCGATCGGCATGGTGAAGGGGTTGCATTGGGCAATCTGGGTATTGCATACGCTTCTCTGGGGCAATATCAACGGGCAGTCGGCTTCTTCGAACAAGCGTTAGTCATTGCACGAGAGATTGGTGATCGACGGGGGGAAGGTGCTGCATTGGACAATTTGGGCATTGCATATAGCTTTTTAGGACAATATCAACGGGCGGTCGGCTCTTTTGAACAAGCGTTAGTCATCGCACGAGAGATTGGCGATCAACTAGTTGAAAGCAATATACTGGGAGATCTGGGCATTGCATACCGTAACCTAGGGCAATATCAACAGGCAATCAACTTCTCTGAACAAGCGTTAGTGATTGTGCGTGAAATTGGATATCGAGAGGGAGAAGGCAATGCACTGGGTAATCTGGGTAGTGCATATGTCTCTGTAGGGCAATATCAACGGGCGATCGCATACTATCAGCAAGCACTCGGTATTACTCAAGAGATTGGCGATCGAGCAGGAGAAAGCAGTATTCTTAACAACATTGGTCGTTTGCTAGCTCAACAGAACCAGCCAGAATTGGCAATTGTGTTTCTCAAACAATCGGTGAATGTGCGTGAGTCGATTCGGGGTGATATTCGCGGGTTATCTCAAGAGCTTCAGCAGTCTTACACAGAAACTATTGCCGATGATTATCGTGCTCTGGCTGATTTGTTGCTACAGCAAAATCGTATTTTAGAAGCGCAACGAGTGTTAGACCTGCTTAAAGTGCAAGAACTCGATGATTACCTACAAAATGTGCGCCGTACAGCACAAACCCAAAGTGGTGTTGACCTGCTCAATCCTGAAGTTGAAATTCGCAATCGCACTGTTGCGATTGGGTATGAACTGGCAGACCTGCGTGCCATCCCCTATGCTCAGCTAACCAATCAACAACGCCAACGGATCGCTCAACTCAATGAGGCACAACGGACGATTATTAACGACTTTCAAGGGTTCATTAATAGCCCTGAAATTCAAGCTCTGATCGCTCAACTAGACGCTGATATTCGAGAACAGGATGTGCTGGCTGAACTCGATGAGTTTATCAACCTGCAAAACAACTGCGGGATTTGAGGCAAAATGTAGTGCTCATCTATCCACTGATCCTGCCCGATCGCCTGGAACTGGTCTTGATTACGCCCAACAGCGAACCTGCTCGTTATCCTGTTCCAGTCACTCAAGCTGAACTCAATGCTGCGATCGTTGCCTTTCGACAAGCCCTCACCGATCCCACCAGTGGCGCCCCCAGAGCCGTTGCCCAACAACTCTATCAATGGCTGATTGCACCGATGAGAGACGACCTGGAGGCGATTGATGCAGAAACGATTCTCTATGCTCCAGACGGGGCGTTGCGCTACGTTCCTCTGGCGGCACTCCATGATGGCGACCAATGGCTGATCGAACGCTTTCGCATCAATCACATCACCGCTGCCAGTCTGCAAGATTTCACCCTCCGCCCTGATCCCCAACCCCAAATTTTAGCCGCTGCCTTTAGTGAAGGTTCCTTCCAGTTTCAAGTCGGACAACGCTCCTTTTCCTTCGGGGGTTTACCCTTTGCAGGTATAGAAGTGGAGAAACTGGCAGAGGCTTTCCCTGGTACGACTCAATTTATCAACGATGCCTTTAGCCGCACTGCCGTTGAACCTGCTATGGATAGCCACACCATTGTTCATCTGGCGACCCACGCCACATTTATTCCGGGGTCTGCCAGTGATTCATTTATCCTGTTTGGCAATGGCGATCGCCTCACATTACAAGAAATCAAAGAACAGTGGCAAGGACGGTTCAATCAAGTCGATTTAATTGTCTTAAGTGCCTGTGAAACGGGTTTAGGTGATGCAGGCTTAGGAACGGGTGAGGAAATTTTGGGCTTTGGCTATCTCATGCAAGAAGCCGGAGCAGAAGCGGCGATCGCTTCCCTCTGGCAAGTGGATGATGGCGGAACGCAGGTGCTGATGAATGCCTTTTATGCAGGTTTAGGAAACGGCATGACTAAAGCGGAGGCACTGCGGCAGGCACAAATCGCTCTGATTACCGGAGACTTTACTGCTGTCGGCAGTGACAGAGGCACGATCGAAATTCTCAGCACTCGTACAGGTTTACCGCAAAACGTGAGCGATCGCCTCGACCATCCCTACTACTGGGCACCCTTCATCCTGATTGGCAATGGCTTGTAACTGGGTGCGATCGCTTTTCTGAGAAGGTCATAGGCGGTGGATGGCAGGTGGTATAGCAACAACTATCCGCGTCCTGCCATAACTCGTACAGACGCGATTAATCGCGTTTCTTCTACCCCTTACCCCTTCATACCCCTACTCCCCTACTCAATCACTCCCCTACTCCCCTACTCAATCACTCCCTCTTTTTGCATACCTCCTCTACAGCCAGGATTATGACCGCTCGAACGGACAGGCTAATGGAGATTCAATCATGGTTTTCTCAATTTCTCACCTCACATCGTTGGCTGCACTCCCTTTCAATCGTCTCTTACAATCCTTCACTACAACAACACCCATCAATCATCAACCTGAAATCAATCAGCTTCATAAAAAAGGTTGGCAACACTACAATGCTGAACAATTTGAAGAAGCATGGTTTACCTTCCAGCAATTGCTGCATCTCTATCAATCCCTTGGCGATGAGATTGGCATGGGTGAAGCCCTCAATCAACTGAGCCTGATTGCCCTCCGCTCAGGTGAATCTGCCAAAGCTCTCAACTGCTGCCAGCTTGCGCTTAGAATTGCTGAAACAGCAGAAAATACTAAACTGTTAGGTAACAGTTTGAGCTTGTTAGGTTTGATTTATCAAAACAAAAACCAATCTGAACACGCTCTAAAAACCTATCAAAAAGCATTGGAAGTATTTGTTGAGTTAGCTGATGAGTTCAACATTGGACGCACCCTCAACAACTTGGGCGCAATCCACAGCACCTTAGGACAGAGCGATCGCGCTCAACAGTTATGCTTAACTGCCGCTGGTATTCTTGAAGCCATTCGCGATCAAGAAGGACAAGCAACCGCTCTCTATAACGCTGGCACGGCTTATCAGAAATTAGGCTGCTACACTCAAGCCCGCAGGTATCTGGTCAAAGCTCAAGCAATTCGCACTGCTATTGGTGATTTCTCTGGAGAAGCTGCGATCGCCACTGCTCTTGGAGAAATTGAAGTCCAACTGGGACAACCCTTCTCTGCAATTTGCTGCTATCAAGAAGCCTTAGACCTTTACCAGGAGTTGGGCGACAGCCATCATCAAGCCCTAACAACAGAACGCATCGCTGCACTTTATCAGCAAGAAGGATTACCTCTTTCTGCGTTCGAGTCTTATCAAACCGCTATTGACTTGTACAAAAGTTCAAACGATGAAACAGGAGCAGGGCGAGCACTCAACCAACTTAAAACTGTGTATGCACATATGGGTAGCCCAGAATATGCATTAGCCTGCCCTTCACAATCAATCGGTGGATTAGAAACCAAAATTGAAATGGTTTGTTGAAACAGAACAGGCGAAGCTGAGCAATCCTCACATTCATCGTGTTGTTGAGTTACGCAGAACTGCTTATCATTTCACTCATGCAGGGGACAAGGACGAAGGCACATAAATCCGGGTCAATCTGGCGACCCTTGTGATATCTGCGAAGCAGCGCACATGAATGGGAGTATCAGTTCCTACCTTGTGATACACCACCAATACCCCAAAGACATTTGATTAAGCAGTTTAAACTCAACGGCTATAGCAAACTGATGGATTCTAACAGCCATCACCTTTTGTCCCATGTAATGCTTGTGCCTACTGAGCCGATAACATTCCACATTTGCGACATTTCTCAGGCAGCGATCGCGTTTTCTCAGACGATCGACTGATATCAGGGGGTAATTGAAGCGAAGACACTGTTGGTGAAACATTAGTTAACACACTCAAAGACCTGAATCTTCGTCGTTCCCTAGCTGAAACTCATTGGTTTTCTCAAGTCGAACAACGACGGAATAGGTAGTTCAGCCATGAAGCAATAATTCGCCAACAGTGTCAGCGAACGTGCTATGAGGGGCAATTAGAATCAAGGCAAAGCCTGAAACGGCGTAAATTCGTTAACTGGTAGAGGTAAATTTGAGTCAAATTGAGATTTAACAGTACAATTGGACTAGCTAAAACCCATGCTAGGTAAAGATTTCAGCCTAATTGCCCTTGATGACAGCCTCGCTTCAACTACCTTGATTACGTCTAGAATTCTGAGGGCCATAGTATAGATTTTTCTTTGGGTTTGTGATAAGTATTGAAACCATTGCAACCAGTGCTAGAGCGACCTGATTGATTTGAATCCCCAATATAAACCTTCTTCTTTGGCAGGGAGTCGTTATCTAGCATGAAGGGAATTTTTCTGTCTTATGCGCGTTCTGATGATGAGCCATTTGTAAAACGGCTCTATGAGGATTTAACCGAACGAGGATTTCAGGTTTGGTGGGATCGCCAGTCAATGCCCAGTCGAGCTTTGACCTTTTTGCAGGAGATTCGAGATGCGATTGACCAGGCAGATCGACTGATCTTAGTCGTAGGACCTGCGGCAGTAAAGTCGAACTATGTACGGCCAGAGTGGCTATATGCTCTCAGTGTTTGTAAGGTTGTAACTCCCCTCTTGCGAATAGGAGATTACAACCTTTTGCAAGAGTTTCCGCCTGAACTGGCAAGACTGCATTGTCCCGATTGTCGTGAGCAGCGTCCTTATGAAGAGGCTTTAGCAGAAGTACTACGGGTGCTGAATGACCCAATCCCACCACTGGGTAACTTAGTTGGTGTGCCAGAGTTACCGCCTCATTATTTATCTCGATCTGAGAATCTACAGGCATTAGAAAACCTTCTATTGGCGGATGCTAATCGACCTGTCGTGATGACAGGTACGAGTCGTAAGGTCGGACTATGCGGCATGGGTGGTGCTGGTAAATCGGTGATTGCCTCTGGTTTGGCACGGGATTGTGAAGTTCGACGTTCGTTTTCGGATGGAATTTTTTGGTTAACCGTAGGTCAAGAGCCGACCTTAACTACATTGCAAATTCAGCTTGCTCAAGCCTTGGGTAGCGATCGCCAGATCTTTGAAGACGTTCGAGAAGGAAAAGAACATCTCCGTGAGTTACTAATCGATAAAGTTTGTCTTTTGATTCTAGATGACATCTGGCAACTAGAGCAGGCAGATGCGTTCGATGTACTGGGTCAACGTTGCCGCATGGTGGTTACCACCCGCGATCGCGGCTTACTCACGGCGATCGGCGCAGTTGAATATCCTTTAGATGTTTTGAGTGCCGAGCAGTCATTGCTGCTGCTGGCACAGTGGGCAGATCAGGCAGTCGAAACGTTGCCCGATCAAGCTCATGAAACGGCGAAAGAGTGTGGATACTTGCCATTGGCACTATCGATGGCAGGGGCAATGGTGCGGGGTAAGCCCGATCGCTGGGATAATGTTCTGAGCCGCCTTCGCAGTGCCGACTTAGAAAAAATTCGGCAAGAGTTTCCTGGCTATCCCTATCCCAATCTACTGCGATCGCTCACGGTGAGTGTTGATGCCCTTGAGCCAACGGTTCGCACTCGCTATCTAGACTTTGCTGTGTTCCCCGAAGACACTGCGATTCCTGAAGCCGTTTTACAAACCTTCTGGCAGTCAGTTGGGTTAGATGCCTACGATACGCAGGATGTATTGGATGAATTGGTCAAGCGATCGCTCCTGCGTCGAGATGAGCGCGGTTATCTCAGCCTGCACGACCTCCAGAGAGACTATCTGCAAAAACAAGCCGACCTACCGACTCTCCATACGCGCTTGTTGAATGCTTATGCTGCAAAATGTCCAGCAGGATGGTCAACCGGACCAGACGATGGCTATTTCCTTGACCACGTAATCTATCACTTGTCGATAGTGGCACGGCAGGATGAAATTGACCAAACCCTCGTGAACTTTGAGTTCTTAAGCAAGCGTCTCGCACAAGGTAACCCCAGCGCATTGATTGCCGACTTTCAATATGCATCTCCTGGGTTGCAGCCGCTTACTCAAACGCTACAGTTAGCTACCAGTCTAGTTGGCAATGACCCAGCCCAGCTTAAGAGTCAACTCGTTGGTCGGTTGGGGCATCTGCGAGAGGCATCAATTCAACACTTTGTTGAAACGCTCAAGCAAGACAAAACTCAACCCTGGTTGCGTCCTCGTCTTCCTACCCTGATTTCTTCTAAGTCTGGGTTGCTGAGTACCTGGCAAGCCTTTTCAAAAGAACCGATATGTCGGTTGCTGGTGTCGGATGACGAAACAACGCTGGCTGTTATTGAGAAGGATCAAGTTACTTATTGGGATATTGAGACAAGAAGCTCAATCAGTTCTGAGCAAGGACAAAAGATTTTTCGAGGGTTAGACCTGACGACCTGGCAGAGTAATCTTCCAGAACTATCGTTTTATTTGGCTTGGAGCGTCTTCAACTTGCCTGTAGATGAACAGGAGTTTTCGTTTGAATGGTGTTTTTCTACTCCTGAAGCATCAATTATGGCTGAATGCCAAGTCCAAATGTACCGGCAGCAAACTCAGATCCAAATGCTCCGGAAGCCGATTACTGAGGATCAAATACTCAGTGGTGTTTACATTACGAGAGAAGGTCATCGAGTCCGTCTTCAGTCAGAAGATGAGCATCTTACAACGGCTGTTGCAATTTCAAAGGATGGAAATTGGTTGGCGTGTGGCACTCATGATGGAAACATCAGAATAGTGAATCTAACATCTATCAGTGCTAGTTCGCTACATTGGCAGAGCAAAGTCTGCAACGAACCAATTGTTGCCCTATCTCTATTTCCTAATAAAGACAAGGTTGCATTTCTGACATTTAGGGGAGTTTTGGGTGTTGCCCAAGTTGGCTCAGAAATTAAGCAAGAAAAGACATTGGCAAAAATGCCTGCCGGAGAGAAATACGTTTTTGTTAGCTCATCAGGAAAGCTTGCTGCTATTGTTGCTGAACAGACCAACATCCTTATACTTAATACACAAAACGGGAAAGAAGAAAGTCTTGAATTTCAGATAAAAGGCGTAGATGCAATACGCGCTCGGATCACATCAGATACTCGATTCGTTGGAATTGAAATAATCTACGCACCGTATAATGAGATGCATCAAGAACTTTTTGGGATTTGCCAAGAACACGTAGTTCTAGACATTTCTACTATGAAAGTAGTTTATGACTCACTTAATGTGATATCCCGTGATTTGCCAAGCAGTATCTTCATATGTAAAAAGAATGGAGATTATTATCTACGCCGACATGACATAAATAGAGATTCAAACGGCACCGAGGTAAATCGTTTAAGACATTACCCTCTGAATGGTAATAAGTTTGCAGAGAAAGCTGTTGAAGACTCTCTTCGCCTGGGCATTCTGTCCTCCATCCAAGGAGTCTTTTCTTCAGACTCTAAGGAGCGAAGAGAACCAGAATATGCGGTTCTCCCGTGGCTTGAGTCCCAAAAGGTATCAGGGAATGGAATCCGGTGTGAAGTTGCCGAAGATTCTCGCAGTGTTCAGGTGATTTTGGCAGATGATGCCTCGACAACACTGACGTTTACACCAGACGATCCGGTGGTTAATGCTGCCATTTCTGAGGATGGATCTTGTGTGGCGATCGCCTGTGAATCGGGTCAATTACACTTTGTCGATGTTGTTATTCCTGCTCAAGGTTAGTTTCCTTCTTTCACAACTATTATCAACCTCGTTGACCCTTTAGAATTTGCGGATGAAAACGCTCAGTAAGATTGTCACTGAGCGAAATCCTCAAGATCTCAGTTTTGGAGGAAGTTGTGCGATCGCTAGAGGAGAGGGCTTTGCAGATGACTCCCTCTCTTGCCCGTGTGCCTCAACAACCTGTGCCTTTACGGTCTTTTGTGGTGGAGGAGCGATCGCCCTTGTTACTGTGGGCAGTTGAGGTGAGGGTGATGAGCAGATCTCGAAGCGTGTTTGAGAGGAGGAGCGATCGCCGTTGTTGTTCTTCAGTGTGATTGAAGCGGTTGAGCTAAACACGGCTCTGAGCACGGTTGGGAGGAGGAGCGATCGCCGTTGTTGCTTTGGGCAGTGGAGGCAGCCTAGATAACAACTGACCTGATCGCTTTAGTAGGAGATGCCGCGATATTGCAGGTGACGAGGCTGAGGTTGGGTTGTGGTAGTAGGCTCAACACGATAGGTAGGATAGGTAGCACCCCGATACTGACAGTTGATAGTGCCAGTTGTGGTTTCATCGGTGGTGTTGATCTGGTAGGAGGTGCCGCGATAGATGAGAGTCATGGCTGAAGTTCCTTTGCTTTAAAGCGTGTGTTTGTTTCGATGTTTTATTTATAGGGGTTTTGCCCTTGCAAATCGATTGGGAAAAGTTAAGGAGTTTACTGAATTGGCAGTGAGGAAAGTTAAGGAAGGGGATCTGTGCAGGAGGTGCCATTAGAGAAGTTTTCTAGCAATTTAGGGGTACTCCAGTTGCTAGAACAACTCTGGAAGTGCTTGGTAGAGAGGGCTTGTAGCAGCTTTACCTCATCACCTTGCTTCTTACATCGGTGGTGAAGTCGCTCTGGGTTGCTTGCTCTGACTACTGCTTCACCCTCTTGCTTTACCCCTCTTGCTTTAAGACTTGCCCTAAGTTAACCCCACCTCCTATGTGGTGATAAACCCTCTTGGACGGAGCATCTGGTATAGTAACGACCCGCTTCACTCGCCGCTAGTAACCTTCTATTCTCAACCAACTCGATATGGTCGGTGTGCAAGCGAGTTGTTATACGGCTGTAATTTACACGTTCTGCTAAAAACTCGTCTAAACTATTTTCTGCATAGGTTGAAATCTAATTCCTGATACCTCCTGCACATCAGAAGTAACTTCAAAACCACATTTTCTGTAAAACTGTACTGCATTCAATGATGCTTTAACAGTGAGCCGAGCCACTCCTGAACTTTTCGCCTGTTGCTCTATAAAATCAATTAGCATCCTACCTAATCCTTGTCTTTGCTCACTGGCAACTATATAAAGTTGAGAAATATGAAACTTTTTACTAACTGCCATATATCCAAGTAAAGCACCACTTAATTGCACACCATACACATCAACATTTGGATCTGAAAATGCTGCTTCAACATCTTTAGCAAGGTTTTCAGAAAAAAACTTTTTTCCCTCTTCAGAAAAGGTCGGCAGGACAAACTCTTCTGAGACTCGTTTGGCTATTACCAGTGCTTCGGTTGAGTTGTCAAGTTTAACAATCATATCGGCATGGTATTTGATACAGCATAAATTCTCTAGATTGTCAGCGCAACAATCTCAATCGTTGCCTTACCGATAATTTCAGCTAATTTGACTTTGAACATTATAAACAAACTTTCAATGCCGCTCTCACTCAAAATCGAAGCCGTATAATGATTCTGGTCTGCGGTTGCCAATACCTTTGCGACACCACAAGCGACTTTGGTCAAGCCGCTGCACCAGAATTGTTTATACCGCATCACTAACAAGACAAGTGCGATCGCTCAAATCAGTCATTCCCAATCTCTTCCTAACTCTTATACTAATCCGATGACTCATTTACCAACCATGTTCCGATGACTTGTCCCATGCCGATAGGTTGCTCTACAAAACCAAGTTTTGCATAAAGTTCGGGAACATCATCTGTAAATAAGTAAACGTGTTGTCCCTTTAATCGACTTAGTAGCTTTTGGATCATTGTTGTTGCAATACCCTGACGACGATATGCGCTGAGTGTCCAAACATCAACAAGACAAGCATTGAAACACCATCAGATAAAACACGGGCAGTGCCAATAATTTGACTACCAGCATAGGCAATACAGGCAACATAGCTATTTTCAAACGATTTTTTAAGCTGTCCTGGACTGCGCCCATTGTCAAAGGCATCTTGGCATAATGTTGTTTTCATCTCTACCCAATTAATATTATCTAGCTCAGTTTTATAGGTGATTTCTGGCATTTCAAAATAAACCCTTGAATGTCGGGTGACATGCTTCAATTGGGAAGTTGCAGTATTCGCCCCACTGACAATCTTAAACCAATGCTCCTTCAGGAATCTCTAGGCTACTTGAGGCTGAACATCCACAGATAGTTTTGGTTGCTGTTCCCACCGAGGGCTTGCGGCATAACTATTGAGTAGACAGAACGCTTCTACCTATCTACCCAGTTTCGGTGGATAGAGTGAATCATTCTGCATAGTAGGCTCTTTTTAAGTGGATAGGCAAAACCCTTCTTCATATCTTCAGTATTCAGTACAAAGGTCAGTTTGGGTGATGCTTCTTGAAGCAGGGGAAGAAGAGATCACCCACAAAGGAAAGAAGGAAAAAAGAAAAGAAGAGGGAGAAGCGATTATCTTAAATGTCAAGCCTGTTATGAGAGCACATAACGTGGCGGGCGTTTTGCTATAAGCAGGAATTCAGCACAACTATCCAACCCTAAATCCTTGTTAGAGTCTTGCTCAACAGAACAAATACCAAAACGTTAGAACCGGATCAACCGCTAATCTTCTTCAGTTGCTAAAGTAGGAGGCTGCCAAGGTTTACCATCTCGAATCATGGTGTTGAGAATCCGCAATAGCTTGTGCATACATGCTGTCAAGGCTACCTTCTTGGCTTTACCCTGCGACACAAGCCGACTGTAGAAGGCTTTCAAAACGGGGATGTGTCGTACGGCAACGAGTGCTCCCATGTACAATGCTGCACGAACATTAGCGCGTCCATCCCAAATGGTACGAGAACCCCGATATTTGCCGCTATCCCGGTTGAGCGGAGCAACGCCAACTAACGTACTAATGCGTTTGTCACTGACTTTTCCTAGTTCAGGTAAAGCGGCAATGAGCGTGGTTGCAATCACCTTGCCAATCCCTGGCACACTGGTGAGCAGAGCTAACTGCGATCGCCATTGGTCATGCGCTTGACTCAGTTGCTCAATTTCATCATCAAGCTCACGAATGCGTTTCTCCAACCACTCCACATGGTCATTCACATCCTGCCGCATTCTACCGCGCAGACTACTCTGACGGTTCTTCTCAGCGGTTAGCATCTCCACTAGTTGACAACGGCGAGTGACAGTTTCTTGTAGGGCTTGTTCGTTGGCACTGGCTAAAACCGTCACGGCTGGTTGCATCGCTTGTCCAAAGTGAGCTAACACCGCTGCATCAATGCGGTCTGTTTTAGCCAACTTGCCACTGGCTTTGGCGAACTTTCGGGCTTGCCGAGGATTGATAATGGAGATGGCCAAGCCTTGGTCTTGTAATGCTTGAGCCACCTCAAGTTCCAGTCCTCCAGTCGCTTCTAAAATCACTTGCCCAATTTTGAACGATTGCAGTTGCTCGATTAATTCAATCATTCCACTGGCTTGATTTTTGGCTTGAAATGACTGACCACTGGGTCTTAGATAAACATCTAAGGTCGCTTTACTGACATCAATACCAACCCATTGCAATGGCTGATCCATGACACTCTAACCTCCATCCGATACGATAGGTCGAAGGCTGCGCTCTTCCTTGCTCCATGCGGACTTTAGAAGTCCAGGCGATTCTACGAGTTCTCGGCACTTCGAGGAGTGTGGCGACCCAAGCTTTTCCACGGTTTTGACAAACCAAAGGGAAAACGGTCTACCACTTCCTCAAGATACAAGAGCATTACCACTGGCTCTCGATTGATGAGGATGACGTCTGGGAGCAGGTGAGTTAGATCCCACCATGCTGACTGTCGCTCAGTTGGCTATGGATTACGGGTGGGTGCTTGGCAGTTCCAGGCTCAGGGCGATCGCCAGGGCATCACTAACAGCAGTTTGTTCTAGCAACTTGGGGAGTACTCACTTGCTAAAACATTTGCTTGCGATCGGGTAATTCTCACTTCCACTGGCAGTTCAACCCCCTTCAACGCGGCAGCACTCCTACCACCACCCTGCCACAGAACCTCAACAGCCCACAACCCCTACATTGTGATGGATGAGGAAACTCCCAAAAAAGAAAAGAAAAAAGAGAAAAGAAAAATCTGAACTTTCCTCTGCTATTAGCTTCTAGCCATCTCGTAGCACTTCGTTAAATTTACCCAAGTATTGAGACTTGACATTTAGAGCAATTGCTCTAATAATTAGAGTAATCACTCTAAACTAATATTTGCAGCTATGAAGACTAGGGGCACCAAGTCTCGGATTATTGAAACAGCCATCGAGTTATTTAACCAACATGGAACTCAGGCAGTCTCTACTAATCACATTGCTGAAGCAATGAAGATCAGTCCTGGAAATCTTTATTACCATTTCAAAAACAAACAGGAGATTATTCGTTTGATTTTGGAACAAATGATTAGCTTATTTGATGGTGGATGGACATCACATCCAAAACCATCCTTGGCAAACCTTCAAGACATGTTAAGTCGAAGCTTTTTTTTGCTATGGGAATATCGTTTCTTTCATCGAGAACTGATTGCCTTGCTAAACGCTGATCCTGAGCTAAAGAAGCGATATCGCACCATTCGCAGACAGCGATTGATAGAAATCGAGTCGTTTTGCCGTGGATTGATTGAGAGTGGTGTTTTGCGCTCACCAAATGATCCAAAAACTCTCACTTCAATTACAAAAATTATTTGGTTGATTAGTGATTATTGGCTTGCATTCCTCGATCTTGAAGACGAAGTGATTAGTCCAGAAACCGTTGAAGAAGCAATCAACTTAATTATCCAAGTTATGCTTCCTTACCTGAGTGACGCAGCATTGCATGAATTATCTACTTCTGCCCAATCTACCAATTTGCCCAAGATTATAACCATGGAGATCCCCTCATGAAGAAAAGAACATTCCTTAAACTCATGTCCGCTACTACAGTAACTGTTTTGGTTGCTGGTGGCGTCTACCAGGCTCATGGAAAAGGAGTTTTCAGTACAGGTAAAGGACCTGCTTACGAACCTTGGCATACCTGGCGAACTGATGAACCGGAAGGATCTTTGGCTTTAGTTCGAGCTGCGATTTTAGCTGCAAATCCTCACAACACTCAACCTTGGTTGTTTCAAGTAACAGAATCACAGATTGAGCTATACGCTGATATTTCTCGTCACTTAGGAACGATGGATCCTTATTTTCGAGAAATGTACATCGGTTTAGGATGTGCGATTGAAAATATGATTTTGGCAGCTAGTGCAAATGGATATCAATACCAACTCACTCTTGGGTCAGGTACATTAACAGACTTACCTCCAAATGCAAAGCTTAAACGGGTTGCTACGCTGAAATTGTCATCTGGGCCGGTTGTTATTCCACCTTTGTACGACGCTATCCCCAATCGCCATACTAATCGGGCGGTATACGATTCCAATCGTTCCGTTGAGTCAGAAGTTTTAGAAACCTTTCAAGCATTATTTCAAAGCGAGTCTGATTTGAAATTGTTTTTGTTTACTTCAGAAGCCGCTCGCCACAGGTTTGCTGCGGGCACAGTACGGGCAACAGAACAGATTGTGGCGGACGCTGATATGATTCATGACAGTGGCAGGTGGTTTCGCCCCACTTGGCAGGAGCTTCAAAAACACCGAAGCGGTGTTCACATTGATGCATCTGGGATGACTGCAATGAACCGAGCATTAGCTAAAGTATCTCCACCTATTTCAGAAGAGACCGCGCATCAAGCTTGGATAGATGCGACTAAAATAACATTGGCAAGCACTCCTGTTTTAGGACTAATTTCAGTGCGAGATTTGTACGACCAGTCTCAATCCTTAAAAGCAGGACAGCTTTGGCAACGGATGCATCTTTGGGCAACAACACAAGGATTAGCGGCACAACCTATCAATCAATTGCCAGAGATGGTTGACCGAGAACTTCAATTAGGTGAAGAGCCACGTACTGCACAGTTTCTTGCTCAACTCAGTGGAGATCCTTTGTGGAAACCAACGTTTGCTTTTCGCCTTGGTTATCCTACTTTGGAAGGGCTAGTAAGTGCTCGTCGCCCGGTTGAAGATGTCGTTGTCTAAGAGCTTTAGAGAAAGCATACTAAGCCTCCTGTGCAGAAAGGACAGCTGCGGCGATCGCTTTCTGTGCAGGATTCAGGGTTAAATCACTCAAGCTCCACACGTAATCACGGTAGGTAGTAGTTTACCGAGTTGTGATCAGAATACTAAAAGTGGACGCAGCGATCCCAGCACAACTTTAATTACAGCAGAGTAAGCTGAGTTAACCTGGTTGAATAATACCAGAAACATCAAACGTGTCGTAAAAAACATGATGTAATTCAAACTACTTGAGAGGAATCAGACATGAGTTTAGTTGATGGAATGAATGCTCTCCCACAAGTTCAAGGCAATCACCAAATTCTCACAATTCTTTTGGTTCAACTTGAAGAAGTGGAGGAGCAAATTGAGGGTTTACAACATACACGTTTAGAATTGCTAAAGAAGATCTCCATGGGGTGTAATCAGATGGCTGTAAAATAGTGCCACGAAACGCTAAAAGCTTTATTTTGTAAGTAATTGCTCAACCCAGTAGCCAATCGGTTTTCTGAGAGGTCAGGGCACGGGAAATGGCATCAAAGGCAGAAATACCCTGACGCTTTGCCGTGTTGATGAGCGATCGCACCTGAGCGAACAAATCTGCCCCCCAATCCGAGCGAAAGCCGTTGGTCACCTTGCGGAACACTACACTCCAGCGCAACGCCTGCTCACTAGCATTATTGGTTGGCGGGATGGTCTCATCGGTTAAAAACAACAACAGATGATCCCGAATCTTCTGATAGCGTTTGAGCAACCGCTGTCCCTCCACCGACTTCGGTTCCAGATTCAAAATCTCCCGCAGTGATCCACGAAAGCGAGCGCAATACTGCTGAATTGTCGAGGGAGCCAGGATGTGTCGTCTCCGTTGCAGGGCAATGGCTTTGAGGAACAGCCGTTTCATTCTTGGAGCAAACAACGCATCCCCTGCATCCATGGCATACTGACAATCGCGCAGTTGATGCGCTAAACACACTTGCCAGTCCTGTGCCGGATGTGCGGCTTGAGTACTGAACAAGTCAGACACCCAAACTTGCGGTTGATGCCCCGCCATCACGCTGTCCATGACTGTTTTGCCACGACTGGGACGAATCACATGCAAACAGACCTGGTCATTTTGAAACACCCATTCCCACTGGTTTTTCCCGTTTACTCGTGCCCCCGTTTCATCACTGCCAACCAACCGAGCACTACGCAGGCGTTCTACAATCTTGGCTACAGGAGCTGCCAGCTGAACCTGTGCTCGTTGCAGCAAATTGGCAATCGCTCCTTGTGACAGCTCTAGACCGTAAAGCTCCCGCATCAATTGGCTCAGTCGCTTGTAGCTGATGGCATGGCTGTAGCGTAGATAGGTGACGAGTGCAGCGACACTCGTGCCAAAGGGGGAGCCAGGCTCTAAACCAACCGGAACAGGCGCTTCGTATGCCTTCTGGCAACACTGACAAATCCCGCCATACCGTTCCACCCGCGTGATGTGAGGGGTAATCGGCGGTAGTTCAATCCGCTCATAAATTCCACTCAAGCGTTGGGTCGATGGCTCAACTTTGACCCCACAATGGGGACAACTCTTGGCTTGGGCTACTACGACTTGATCCGGTTGTTGGCTCAATTCTCGCCCACCGTGATGGTGGCTCTCCTCTGCCTCGCACGGCAGGGTAGAGGACTGGGCACTGCTCTGATTCGGCTTGAAACCCTTAGATGGCGGCAAACTCGAATTGCGCGAGGTCTTCTTCACTCGCTTTTGCTTCAGCTTTTCCACCTCTGCCCGTAGACTTTGCAACTCTTGCCACAGCCCTCGAATCAGGGCATCCTTCTCGGCGTGGCTAAGTCCATCTAGCGGGGGCAGTTCTTTCATGCCAAAAGCTTACCATCCTCTCCCATTGCACGCATCCGGTCAACCTGGTTGAGCAATTACAAGTTTCGCTATCAACAGGTGCAGAGTTTGGCCTTAGAGATTCTGGCACGTATTGTTGAGTACCGTGCAGATGACTATTACTACTTACAGCAAAATGTACTTCCAAAAGTAAGGCATATCTTACAGAAGCGAGATGCGCTGTTAGTGATTCAGCGGGTGATCGATAACGCTTCACTACAAGGAACAGATGAATGAGACAAAAAATCGGAATCTTTGAGATTCCGATTTTTTTCTTTTCTGCGTCTTCCATTTGTTGTGAAGATTCGCCTGAATTTGACGGTACTATAGCACTCACCATGACTTACAGCACATTCAATGCATCTTGAGGCTAACCGCACAGGAAGGAAACATCATGCCCCAGCTGGACTTCTAGCAATTTAACCAAAACATTTTGGTTAAATTAACGGTTGCAGCCGATCATTTCAGTGCTAAGATTAAACCATTCATTTTGGTTATTTAACCCATGCCAAGATCAAAGACTTCAAAAATGGGAGAAACTCCTGCGAAGTTGCCTAAAGTCTTGTCCTTTGTTAATCAAAAAGGTGGTGCAGGAAAATCGACTGGAGCAGTTCATGCGGTTGACTGGTTCACTCAGAAAGGTTTCTCAGTTGTCCTGGTAGACGCCGATGGTCAGCAAAGCTCCTCAAGCTGGTCAGAAGAACTAAGTCTCCCTCACAAAGTTATTAGTGACCCCGAAGCACTCTTTGACGAGTTACCTAAGCTTGCCGAGAACCATGACGTAGTAATCGTTGATGGACCGGGTAATGCCAGTGAGGTAACAAAAGCCGTTTTGATTCGATCGAATCTGGTGCTCATTCCCTGTCGAGATTCGATGATTGATTTGGCAAGCACTGGAAAAATTGTTCAATTTGTTCGTCAGGCAAAGGAGATTCGGGGAGGACTTCCCGTTTCAGCCCTTTACCTGAATGCTGTCAAGGAAAATACGATTCTCCTCCGAGAGGCCAAAGAAGCCCTTCAAAGCGGTATCCTTCCATTGCTTCAGACTGCGCTTCCTGATCGCCAGTGCATTAAAGACTCACCTGGACAGGCAAGTACTGTATTTCGGATGAAGGGCAGTTCAGCAAAATCAGCAGCAGATTCCTTTAACTCCTTGTTTGTAGAAGCGTTGAAGTTATTTGAGGCCGAATCATGACAGCACGACGGAAACTGACAGATGCGATCGCCCAACGAGAAGAATTGAGTTTTGTTTTTGGGCAAGCACCTCCCGAAAAGGTTGCCCAACTTATTCAGGAAACTCAGGAACAGCAGATTCCCTGCGAAAAAGTTGTTTGCTCCTTCACCTTTGTACCTGACAACAAACCTGTGCGGCACTACTATGACCCGGAGGAGTTGCAACAGTGGGCGCTGTACGACATTAAACCCAATGGCATTCGTTCACCCCTTTGGCTACGTCCCCACCCTTATTACCCTGGTAAATTTGAGCTAGTTGCAGGTTTACGTCGCTTCAAGGCAGCAACCATACTGGAGCTAAAAACCGTTCCGGGCAAAGTATTTGATTGGGACGATCGGACAGCCTTTCAAGCGGCTATCTCAGAAAATGCAAATCGGCGTGACTTCAGTGCTCTGGAAGAACTTGATAACACTCTGCGACTTCTCGAAATCCAACTCGGCTATAGCACTGAGGAAGCCGTGAGCCTGCTTTACCGAATGAACAATGCAGCGAAAGGCACAACTAACCAAAACGTTTTGGTTAGTGAGGAAGCTCAGTATGTTCAGCAAGTTTTTGATGCCTTTGGTAAAATTACCTGGCAATCCTTTGTTGCAACTCGTCTGCCACTTTTGAAAAAACCACCAGAGATTTTGGAAAAGATTCGACGGGGTGAAGTTCACTATACCAAAGGAATTCTCATCGCCAGTGTGAAGGATAGCGATCGCCGACAGGAGCTTTTGCAGAAGGCAATCGACACCTCCCTCAGCGTATCTGAAATTAAGCAACAGGTTCAAGCCATCAAACAGAAGGAGAGCGGTAACGACTCACAAAATTCGTCAACGATTGTGCATTTGCAACAACGCCTTAGTCATACTGTTCAGCAGGCTAAAAAGAATCGTGCGCTCTGGAGTAATCCGGCAAAGACAAAAAAGCTTGAGAAACTGCTTGAAGAGCTACAGGTTCTACTTGAAACGTGAAATTGAAATCATGAAGTCTTCAAGAAATGGCTTGTCAAAATCCTTCAAGTTCTGGACATTTGGTCCCTTCAGCTTAGTTAATTCAACCTCTGCCCTTTGGCCAAAACTTACGTAGCGTTTTATTTTGTGAGTTCCTGAGACACTAGTAAGAGCCCATCCTATTGTTTTAGGAATCCTCTGATGCCAAAGCGATATGTTGTTCGATTAAGCGAGGAGGAACGGGAGTTTCTCAAAGATTTGGTTTCAAACGGCAAAGGGGTAGCCTATAAAATCAAACATTCCAACATCCTGTTAAACATTGATGTCAATGGATAAGGATGGAGCGACGAGGAAACCGCGACCGTCTTTAGTTGCCATCGCAATATCGTAGCAAATCTGCGGTAACGATTAGTGGAGCAAGAGTTAGAGGCGGCATTGGAACTCAGAAACCTACTCGACAAAGGGTGTGTGATGGAGCGTCAGAGGCTAAATTGATTGCATTGCGTTGTGGAGAGAGAGGATGTGTTTAAACGGCTTGCCGGTGACCGTAATCTCGACCCCCTTCAACTCGGTGAAGTCGGACGATCCCATTTCTCCAGGGTCATGTCGCAACTGGAACATCACATCTTTGGGGTCACCATAGAGGGTTTTCCAGGTTTCTACCCGTCGTTGCAGTGTCCACAAGGTTTGCTCATACTGCCCTGGATATTGGCTGACGAGATACTCGTACAAGGTTGTGGGCTCTAAGCGGGGCTCTCGCCTGAGCATCGGTTCTAGCTCACTCTCCCAGACCCCGACAAGCGGGTCAGAGCGGGTGCGCCAGTCTCTCTCTTGTCCGTGCTTCGGTTGATGCTCTCCCTTCTCTATCCGTCTGCCACTGCGTTCACTAAACCCGGCGATCGCTGCTGATGCTTGTTGCGTGCACCCTTCTTCTCTTGCTCGCATATACACTTGAACCTGATAGGTTTGAATATATTGACCTGGCACTGGTAGGTCTCCCTCTAAGCTCTTGGGAGTTCTCTAGTGCTTTTTTACGGTTTGACCAGACCCCACCTTCAGTGCAGATTGTCCTTGCGATCTAACGTCGAATTGCGATCTGATAATCGGTCAAGTCATTGCTTTCGATCCGGTTAAGGTAATTGTCGCCGAATAACTCGTAGAGTTATGGCTCTACGACAAGAGTAAGAATACACAGGATGCCTACCGTCGAGATTTAGCATTGTTTTTCAACATCATCGGTCGAAAAGCACTGAGACTTGTTACACTTAACGACCTGCAAGTTTTTGCCAAAGCTTTAGTTCATCGGGGATACGCCGTTTCAACACAACAACGACGGCTCAACAGCTTAAAATCGCTACTCAATTTTGGGTACAAATTGAGAGTATTACCCGCTAACGTGGGTCAATTACTGAAGCCACCGAGGGCAAAAGATACCCTAGCCGAGCGCATCTTGAGTGAAGGACAAGTTTTAGACTTACTCAGTACCACTGCCACTTTGCAGGAGCACGCTTTATTGCGACTACTGTATGCCACCGGTGCTCGTGTCAGTTAATTGTGTGACGTGCGGTGGCGAGATTTGCAAGGGGTAGAACAGGGACGAGGGCAAGTCACGTTATTTGGCAAGGGCGGCAAAACCAGAGTGGTTGTGTTTAGTGCCCAGACTTTGCAAGTGTTAGAGAGCATCCGAGCAGAGGCGGCTATCAACGACCCCATATTTCAAACTCGACGGGGTGGCAAGATCAACCGAAATAGTGTTCGCTGCATCATTCGAGCCGCTTGCAAACGAGTTGGAATTGTAGAACGAATTTCTCCCCACTGGTTTCGTCATGCCCGTGCCTCTCATGCCTTGGAGCGAGGTGCTCCTGTTAACTTAGTTCAGCTCACGTTAGGACACGCCAGTTTAGCCACAACTGGGCGTTATTTACATGCTCGACCCTAAGATTCGAGTGGATTACGCCTAGCGGTATGAGGGAAGCGATCGTTGGCAATGGCAATTTGGCAGGTATACTCACTTACCAACGAGTCATTCTCGAGCTGAAGAATGTAGAAGACTGCTAGGTAGAGTGATTAGGGTATTCCTGAAACTATCCTACGTTTTGAGGATTGTAAGCACCCTCCTTTGAATTAAAGCGTGAGACAAGGAAAACGAAACGGATGGATTTGAAGCCTTTTTAAGTAAGCAATTATGCTTATCTCTCAAAATCTTATCCCCAATAATGAACCAGTATTGGGGATAGAGAACTTCTAAGACAAGTACGGATTCTGTGATCAGGCAAAAGACTATGGTCACTGAAACCATAAGTTTGCCGTCTCGGAAGCTCTATGCTTTCACAGTTAAAGGGAAATGCTTGAGATCAGGGCAAGACCCTTGTGGTAGTGCTCTGGAGGAAAGGATGGTGAGAGAGTGCGAAATGCCAATGCGTATACCCTCTCACTCTCGCTCTCTTAGTTCCCATCCTTTCCTAAAGTAGGACTACCCGGCAAGTTTGTCGTGTCAATCATGGAACCCACTCCGATGCCTGCCAAACGTAATAATCAGGCTTTCAGCTATTATGGTGGCAAGCTTATGCTTGCACTGGTGGTCAGCTTATGGTTTCAGTCAGACTTTACACTAGATTAGAAGCCCTTTCAGGCTCAATATCAGGCTGTACAAGCCGAAGATTGAGTGAAATAGCTTCATGATGTTACTGGTATTTAGTGACGAGGAACCGCCATGGCGTTGCTTGCCCATTTTCAACCTCTCCTCAATGCTGATCGTCTCTGGCATTGGTTTAGTCATGCCTGGGCGGCCTACACTGCTGCCGATTTGAATCACTCCTTACTGGGTAATGACCAGGCTGCACCCTATGAGCGATCCGGTATTGGTATTGGTATTGGAAGTGGTATTGATTTAGAAGTGGGTGGAAGCTAATGTCAAATTCTGCATCGAAGCGTATATCTCGTCGGGGGAATCGCTCTACATCACAATCGACTCCTGGTGGAAACAGCTCCAAAAAACGAGCACTTCCTGAGAAATGCCGTAAATGTTCAATGCTGTCAGCTGAACAGGCACAGGCATTACACGGCAAAGAAGGCGATGATTGTTGGAATCCGGCTGTTTGCTATAGCCGCAGATCTTATGCCAGACACCGCGATCGCATCAACCAGACGCGCAGTCGCAAACGCAAGGAAGGAGAGCTAGAACATATTCCAGTTCAATTTGAACCGTTAAATCAGGTGGTGTTTGGGGTGCTAGTTGTCTATCGGCGGACGGGATCGGATACACCAGTTCACGCCATTGGGGCAGAAATTTGGCAGGGACAGGAAAAAGTGGCGATCGTACCTCCTGTTCACTGTGCAGGCATGGTACCCAGTCAGGTTCATACTTATGTGGGGAAGATGCTGGGTGTGTTGGAGGAACGTTATGGCGTCCGCAAATTTGCTAGCCAGACGCAACTTGACCCAGGTCTGTGTGCGATTCGACCCTGCCCGTTGCATGGATGAGGTGAGGGGATGAAACCGATTGAGCAACTAGAGTTACCGTTATGGGAGATGTTGCAGGAGGCAACGATCGCCCCTGATGAAGCGGATTTACAGCAATTGCTCAACGTGCTGGATGAGTCTTTGTTGCAGTTAGATGTCCCCGGACAGTTACAGGTAGCGGCAGAGGCGATCGCCCAGATTGTGGCTCTCTTTCAGGAGCGATCGATGTTGGCATTTGAGGAGTTGGAGGCGACAAACAGCGATGAAGGTCCGGTGATGCCTCACGATGCCTTTGATCGTTATGTCAGGCAGACGATGGAGGTTGATTTTGAGCAGTTTATCGAACCGCTAGCGAGCCTACCCCGAAAACCTCCGGAGCGTAGTGGTGAAGTTGCCCCGACTGGGTCGGTGGTGGGCGAATTGGATCAAGTTGCTCTACTGCAAGCCCTCGATGAGCAGATGAAGGAGCATCCGGGATTGACCGAAGTTGAGGCGTTTAATCAGGCAATGGCGATCGCCCATGATGAAGATGTGTCGAACTGGATAGGGGCGATCGCAACCTGGATGAATGAGCGACAGACGGAAGTGGCTCCTTTGATGCAGATTCAACAAGCTATGGAGATGCCCCTGGTGCAACTGTGGTTGGCTTTACTGCTAGGAGGCTTTGCCCTCGAACAACGGGGAGAATTTTATGAAACAGGGCAAATCTGGGTTTTAGGGCGACATTAATGAAGCCAATGAAACCGCAAAGTTTAAGGTTATACCGAATTTAATGTTTGATTGTGGCAGATCATTGGGTAGGGGCGTTTCGCGAAACGCCCTTACGGAATCATGTGCAGCGAAGCCAATTCAAATTGGTATTAGAACGAAGTTAAACTACTGCCAGAGTTTTTACCTTACACTCTACCAGTTTCTGCAATTGAAGATTGCTGTAGAAAGTAGAAGTTGGAAGTATTCAGTAATAAAGTGTAAAACAAATAAAGTGTAAAACAATGGCAAGAAGTTATCAGAAATGACAATATTGGACAAGAATAAAATAAATGAGCCATCTATTGTTATGAACAAAGGTAAGACAGTTAGATTACCAAGTGTTAAGACGATAAGCTTAGATGGTTATGCTCCGTTCTTATTTCATGCAGTTGATATTGCAATGTAACTGAGCAAGTTCAGCGATCAGAAGAAAGAGTGTACTACGAGCTGATTCAGTGGGATCGTAGAAGTCTTTTTGAGAAGACCGAGATTTCTAACATTGTCAACAATGCTAGGTAGATCGTAAGTCTTACATACTTTTCTACGTCCTGCCTCACTTGACTAATTTAACTTGCCTTTGTTCCTGTAATACGGTTAAACATTCTTCAACAAGAGGACAATCCCATGGCTGAGAAAAAGGAAGAGCAACAAATTCCTGCTAGTGAAGAGCTTTCAGATCAACAGTTGAACAGTGTTGCAGGTGGAACTAGCAGACCACCGTCTGGAGACTTAAATCCTAGCGATTTGAACAACCCTACAGTTGATACAAGTGATGTAATTAACCCTACATCCAAATAGGGTTATAGCGGTTACAACTAAGTTGTCATAGGGGTGGGTATTGCTTCTCAGGAAGTGTCCACCCCTGATTGTGCTGAAGCATTAAGATATGGCAGAGGTTTTACTAAAAGAGTTAAGTAATGCTGACCTCAATTGGCTAATGGCGACGGGTCAACGCCAGGAATTGTTGGCTGGAACAGTGCTTCTGCAAGCTGAAGCCGAATCGGACGCGCTGTATATCTTACTTGCTGGCAGCTTATCGATTTGTATCGATCTACCTGAGCCGGGTGCAACGGATCATTTAACGGCTTCACCTGATCAGACGCAAGAAATTATTCGGCTTACACAGGGGGACATTGTTGGAGAGACATTACTCTTCCAATTGCGCCCTCTCGCCGCCACGGTTAAAGTTGCAGAGGATGCCATTGTGTTAACCGTCTCACAATCACAGCTTGTTGAGAAGTTACACGAGGATAGCTGTTTTAGTACTCATTTGCATCGGGCGATCGCCCTGATAGTGGCTGAAAGATTGCGACGGATGCTGGAGATGCCGCACCAGTTTCGAGGGAGTAGCAACCAGCCTGTCAAAGAGGCGATCGTTGTATTTGGAGAGATGCGAGATAGTGATGTTGATTGGCTTATTTCAGTAGGGCATCTTGAAAAGCTGTTGCCCAATCAAGTTTTGATTCAACCGGGTAGACCCTTAGATGCTCTTTACATCATCCTGGATGGGCTATTGTCGTTGGCTGTTTCAGAGGGAGAGTTTAACCCCCTGACGTATTGCTTTCAGTGTGCTCAAGCGAACGCAAGTTCTGAGAAAGTGATTGATTATTTATCCAGAGGTGAAATGAGTGGAACCATTAGCTTCCTGGATTTTCGCCCCACGCCGATTACGGTGAAGGCGGTGAAGGAATCACTTGTCCTATCGATCCCACGTCAGCAACTCACACTGAAGCTTCAGCAGGACTGGCGATTTGCCTCACGCTTTTATCGAGTTATGGCGATTCAGCTTGCAGAAACCTGGCAGACTGTAGTGGAGCGGTTGAACGGTTCTCAGCAATTCTATAGTTCTCATCATGACATTGATGCAAGTGCAGAATACGATGATGAATTAAATTTTGATTCTCTGTATCAAGTCGCTCAGGGCGCAGCCCGCTTTAACTGGATGTTAAAACGTCTGGGAGTAGTTTAAGAACAATGGGTGATCAGTCACGCAGCATTTTTCGGCAGGAATCGTTAGAGCGGTTGTCGTCTCCAGAGCAGTTAGACCAACTGATGCAAGTTGTTAATGCTAAAAGTTGGTTGTCGTTGGCAACTCTCGGTTCGCTGATGTTTCTGGCATTGCTCTGGAGTGTTTTAGGGCGCATTCCGATCGCTGTCACAGGACGCGGCATCCTGGTTTATTCCTCAAATTCTGCTTCTGAGTTAGTGGCTCTGACTTATTTTGAACCGGACACCGGAGAACAGATCCAACCCGGTATGGAAGTTATGCTTGTGCCGAATGGGACGAGTGCTGAGTCAGCCAATCGCTTCGTTGGTCGAGTAGAATCGGTTTCGCTTTCCTCTGTTACGACTCTGGATGCTGCTCGTCAAGTTGATGCAGCTTCCTTAGATCAGGAGGCGATCGCTGTGTTAGTGCGGCTAGAACGGGATCCCTCTGACGGCAGCGGCTACCGCTGGTCTTCTGCCAGCAATCATCCCCCCAATCTGGCTCCCGGTATGACAACGACCGCACGCATCACCCTGGCTCAAAAAGCTCCGATCGCCTTTGCGTTCCCGTTTCTAGATACATCCCAATCATCCCAATAATGTTTATCAATCCCTTTCATCGTCAGGCATCACAACCTCAGCAGGGGCGCGTCAGAACGCCGACGGTTTTGCAGATGGAAGCGGTTGAGTGTGGAGCAGCGTCTTTGAGTATGATCTTGGGCTACTACGGCAGATATGTGCCCCTGGCAGAACTGCGAGAAGCCTGTGGAGTCTCTCGTGATGGGGTCACCGCTGCCAACATTTTGAAGGCGGCTCGACAATATGGGTTGGTTGCCAAGGGATTTAAGAAGAGTCTGGAGAGTCTGCGGCAGTTGCGTCCTCCATTCATCGTGTTTTGGCAGTTTAACCATTTTTTGGTGGTGGATGGATTTAGGGGCGATCGCGTCTATTTGAACAATCCTGCTGCCGGCCCCATGACCGTCTCCGACCCAGAATTTGATGAAGGGTATACGGGTGTCGTTTTGGTGCTAGAGCCAGGGGCAGAGTTTCAACGGGGCGGTAAAAAGCCTGGAATTGTTCCTGCTCTCGTCAGTCGCTTGAGAGGCTCTGTTGGTGCACTGCTCTATTGCGTCGTTGCCGGTTTTTTGTTGGTCATTCCCAATCTTGCGTTGCCTGTTTTTAGTCAGGTTTTTATCGACAGTGTTTTAATCAATGGCAGACAAGACTGGCTTCCCTACATTCTTTTGGGGGTGCTGTTAGCAGTGGGTCTTCAGGGGTTACTGACCCTGCTCCAACTTCGTTACCTGCGTGGGTTAAAAATTAAGCTAGCGGTGAGTCTGTCTAGCCGCTTTCTCTGGCATGTGCTGTGCTTACCCGTTAATTTCTATGCTCAACGGTACGCCGGAGAAATTAGCAGTCGAGTTAACTTAAACGATGCCGTCGCTGATGTGTTGTCGGGTCGCCTCACTACAACGATTATTAGTGCTGTGTTGGTGGTCTTTTATGCGATCGCCATGTTGCAGTACGACCTTGTTTTAACACTCATTGTGATTTTCTTTTCGGCTATAAATGTGTTGACGTTGCAATGGGTAGCGCGGCAGCGCATTGATGCCAACTTGAGACTGGCACAGGATTATGGCAAGGCTTCTGGAGTGGCGATCGCCGGATTGCAAAGTATGGAAACCCTGAAAGCATCTGGATTAGAGTCAGACTTTTTTGCCCGATGGGCAGGTTATTACACCAAAGCCATTAACGCTCAGCAAGAGTTGGGCATCATCAGCAAGGCTCTGGGAATTTTGCCATCGCTATTGTCGGCTCTGACAGCTTTGTGTCTATTGGCGATCGGTGGTTGGCAGGTGATCAACGGCAGACTCAGTATCGGAATGCTGGTGGCGTTTCAATTGTTGACGGTCAGCTTTCAGCAACCTGTGAATCGACTAGTACGCTTTGGCAGTACGTTGCAAGATTTGCAGGGCAATTTACAACGCCTGGATGACGTTTTGAGCAATGCGATTGATCCCCAACTGATTGACCAGGCACCTGATCCAGTGGCAACTCAGTACGCTACCCCGGTTAAAACTCCGACTCATCGATTGCAGGGGTATATCGATTTGAAAGATATTACCTATGGCTATAATCCGCTGGAATCACCGCTGATTGAGAACTTTAACCTGTCTGTGAAACCCGGACAGCGTATCGCTTTGGTAGGGGGGAGTGGTTCTGGAAAATCAACCCTGGCAAAGGTGATTGCCGGATTGTTTGAACCCTGGTCTGGAACAATTTATTTTGATGGCGTTGAGAAACAAAACATTGCGCGATCGATTTTAACGAATTCAATTGCTGTCGTTGAGCAAGAGATTTTGTTGTTTGCGGGTACAGTGCGAGATAATTTGACCCTGTGGGATACGACTGTGCCTGATGCAGCTTTACGGCGAGCCTGCCAGGATGCGGCGATCGAAGAGGTCATTCTTGCGGCTCCGGGTGGGTACGATGCGCTTTTATTGGAGGGGGCTAGCAACCTCAGCGGCGGACAACGACAACGACTAGAAATTGCCAGAGCGTTAGTTAACAATCCTTCCATTGTGATTATGGATGAAGCCACCAGTGCTCTGGATACGGAGTCAGAAAGGTTGATTGATCTAAGGTTGCGACAACGTGGCTGCACCTGTTTGATAGTCGCACATCGCCTCAGTACCATTCGTGATTGCGATGAAATTGTCGTGTTGGAGCGGGGTAAGGTTGTGCAGCGTGGTACCCATGATGAATTGTGGAAACAGGCTGGTTACTACGCTCAGTTGATTCAGAGTGAAGGTGATGCCAGTTAATATGGAACACACAGCGATGAACGTAGAACAAGCGCAGCGATCGCCCCAAAACACTCGTCTACACTCCATGAGAGGCAATGAACTGTTGCTGCTCACAGATCCTGGGATGCTGTGGGTTGTGCAGTCTGGCTCCCTTGCGGTGTTTGCAGTTCGCATAACTGACGGTGTGGTAGAAGGCGATCGCCATTACCTCTTCAGCGTTCTACCAGAGGGAGTTTTGTTGGGTGCAGGGCACTGTCCATCCCAGACGAGTTTGGGGTTGGTGGCGGTTGCACTGGAGCCAACGGAATTGGTTGAAGTGAGCTTTTTCCATCCCTCCTGGGTGCCTGCGTTGGAGCGTTGGATGGTGCAGTTAGGTCAGATTAGTGGCTTGCCGCGCCCGCAAATCACAACGCTGTTGCCTCAAACTCAGTATCTCTCGCTCGACAAAGGACAGGTCTATCAGCCTACAAGTTTTCCCAGCGTGTGGGTTGCGATTCAACAGGGCAGTGCCTGCTGGATGGGGTATAAAACCCTGCTGCTCAATTCCGGCTCTGAGTTTCCTTTGAGTGACCATTTGTGGTTAGAGGCAGAGGAGCATCTGGAGTTGTTCATCCAACCGATATCTGAAGTTGTAGAGTCCGCCATACCAGTGAGCGATCGCCTGTTACAGGGATTGGCTCAGTTGCAGATTCACTGTTTGCAGTCGGTTGAACAGATGCTCATCGCAGAAGATGAAGCTGCTTGCTTGCGATTTCAGGCGCGACAACAACTCAATCGACACATTGCACAGACCACCATTCGCAATCTGGTGTCGGTTCTGAAACCACAGGAACCCATCATTGACCAAGACCCGCTATTAATTGCAGCGGGGGCGATTGGCAGGGCGTTGGGGGTTAAGATTGAGCCACCGATGAAATCGGAAAACCTTGACCGTGTCAAAGAGCCACTAGAGGCGATCGCCCGTGCTTCGCATCTGCGGTTACGGCGAGTGTTGTTGCGCGATCGCTGGTGGCAAAAAGACGCAGGACCCATCTTGGCATATCGGCGAATGACCAAACATCCCGTAGCTCTGTTGCCCGTTGCAGGGGATGGTTATCAGTTATTAGATCCAGTGCAAAACGGTTCGATCGATCAGCCCTACGCAAGACTCAAGGTGAATGAAGCGATCGCGGCTACGCTGGATCCAATCGCTTATATGTTTTATCAACCCCTTCCGGATGGGGTGCTAAAGGCGATCGATTTGCTGAAGTTTGCTCTGAGAGGTCGTACCTCAGACCTCTTTCGTATCGTATGGACAGGAGTTGCAGTGACGGTGTTGGGGATGTTAGTACCTCAACTGACGGCAGTTTTAATTGATCAGGTGATTCCGACAGGTAGTGTTGAGTTACTCCTGCAAATGGTGTTAGGGTTGCTGGCAGCAGCCTTTGGAGGAGCCAGCTTTCAATTAGCTCAGGCGATCGCTTCTATGCGGCTTGAAACGATGTCGGATGCGTCGTTACAGGCAGCTGTTTGGGATCGGTTGTTAACGTTGAAAACTTCTTTTTTTCGTCAATATGCGATCGGAGATTTAAACTCCAGGGTGTCTGGTATCAGTGCAATTCGTCGTAAGCTCAGTGGAACAACCCTACAAACTATTTTTACAGGCATATTTTCACTCTTAAATTTAGGGTTGCTGTTCTATTACAGTACTCAACTCGCAACACTGGCACTACTCGTTGCCGTGGTTATTGTGGCATTTACACTTTTATCTGGAGTATTCTTAGTTCGGCAAAACCGCACATTAATGGAGTTAGAAGGTCAGTTGTTTGGAGTTGTCGTTCAACTGATCAATGGCATCCCTAAACTCCGAATTGCAGGTGTAGAAGAACGGGCGTTTGCTTACTGGGGACAAACCTATACTCAACAACTGCGGTTGATGTTGAGTACGCAATATCTGGAGGATGTGGTTGCCGTGTTCAATACCGTCCTGCCACCGTTAACCGCAGCCCTGATCTTCTGGTTGGCCAGTACTCTTGTCACGGCAACAGATGTCACATCTGGTTTGTCGGTTGGCTCTTTTTTAGCCTTCAATGTGGCATTTGGCACGTTTATCGGGGGAGTGACCAGTCTGAGTTTGACATTGACGGAAGTGTTGGATGTGATTCCGCTATGGCAGCGATCGCGACCCATTCTCACCGCAGAACCCGAAACGGATGCGAATAAGGCTGATCCGGGGCCGCTTTCGGGCAGTATTCGAGTCGATCGTGTCAGCTTCCGCTACCGCACAGAGGGGGCATTCATTCTCAATGAGGTGAGCATTCAGGCTCAACCGGGAGAATTTATTGCACTGGTGGGTCCGTCGGGTTCCGGTAAGTCAACCATTTTGCGATTATTGCTAGGGTTTGAATCGCCCAGTTCTGGGACGGTTTACTATGATGGTCAGGATTTAGCTGGCTTAAATGTGGCAGCCGTACGTCGTCAGTTGGGAGTTGTGTTACAAAACGGTCGGATCAATTCAGGCTCCATCTTCGAGAACATTGCTAGTGGTGCGTTGATCACGCTGGATGAAGCCTGGACTGCGGCTGAAAATAGTGGATTAGCAGATGACATTCGGGCAATGCCGATGCAAATGCACACCGTGATTAGCGAGGGTGGCACCAACCTGTCTGGTGGACAACGGCAACGGCTTGTCATTGCTCGCGCACTGGCACTTAAACCGCGCATTTTATTGCTTGACGAGGCAACCAGTGCATTGGATAACAAAACTCAGGCGATCGTGAGTCAAAGTCTCGACAAATTGAAGGTAACGCGAGTTGTGGTTGCCCATCGATTGAGTACGATTCGCCATGCCGATCGCATTTATGTGTTAGAAGCGGGGCAGGTAGTGCAGCAAGGACGATTTGACGAACTCGCCAGTCAACCCGGTCTGTTTGCTCAATTGATCAATCGACAACTCACCTGAAATTTGAGTATCTGAGATCAGGTTGACCAGGATTGAACTCTGTCGGGGTTGGCTGTCATCCATCGTGTAGCTGCTTCACGGGGAGAAAGGTTTTCCATCTGGGTTAGATAGTCCATCTCGGTGACAGAAGCTACATCCAGTCGAACTCGTCGCAGGGTTTCAACCAGACTCGACGGAAAGCGATCGGGGAAATCTTTGGTTACCACTAAAGAACAGCGATCGGGACTCGGAAAAACGCCCAGTGGGTCATTTAGACGACGAATCGCATAAGCACGGTTCAGGTATTGTGGTTGCCAGAGGGGAATGATTACCCCCCGTTCAGCCGACACCCCCCGTTCATAAGCATCAATCCATTCCTGCTCTGTTCCAGCCTGAAAGCGATATCCAGCAGCCTGCAAATTGTAACGGGTCATCACGCTTTGAGACAGGCGAGTAATTCCGGCTCCTGAACCAATGCTTTGAATCTGTTTGATCATGAGCGGTGAAATTTCAGGGCGAGCCAGGTCAGCGATCGAGCGAACATCATCTGGTAAGTAATCAGGCACACCCCAAAAGAACAGAGCATCGTCGTATAAGCTACCCAATTCCATGGTGCTTGCACCATATTGAGCAAAGAGAGGACCATGTCCCGTGGGGAGCCACACCGCAACGAGCATATCTAACTCACCCTGTCCCAGGACAGGGTAGATCTCAGCATGGGAACCCTGGATAATCTCAACAGCATAGCCCTGAGCTTCAAGAATGTTTTGAATTAGTCCACCAACAACTTGGTAAAAGGAAAGACTAATGACGCCCATTCGGATCGCTGAACGTGTGCTCGGCTCTGCCGGAGTTGCCAGAGAATCTGCATGGCTGATCAGCCCAGTAACAGTGGCTGAGCTAGTTGCGATCGCCGCTAATTTGAGAAAACTGCGTCGGCTCGTTTGGATCAACGGACGGCTTAAAAAGTCCAGATTCTTGGGAGGGGGTTTCTGTGGCATATGAGGTTCCTTTGCAAATCAAGTCTTATCGCAACCGAAGGCTTGGCCAGGATGGGGTGCAGGGGTGGAATTCCTGACTAGGGGCGAAGCCCCTGCATCCCTCGTTTCAACTGTCTCGATAGTTGCTATACCCGACAGTTGCTATAACAGTGAAGTCAGTTGTTTGCTGTTCGTCTTGCCGTACATGATGAACTCAACCCGCATTGACATGATTCAACGGTTATATCGGGCTATGGTTGTATCGGGCTATGGTTGTATCGGGTTATGGTTGTATCGGGCGATCGCCCATCGTGTAGTCAGGGTACTAGTACAGCAAAAAATAAGTTTTGAAAGGGGTGAAGAGGTGGAACCTCTTCTTGGGGGCGAAGCCCCCAAACCCCCTACATTGCAGAACTTTGTGTTCGCAACACTAGTGCATGAAAATATTTGTGCAGTTAAACATTGCTTCTGACATGGTTAATAAATGCAGCCGGATCTCAATCTGGCGCATCGCCTGTTGACTAAGTAACTTGAGTGCGTCAACTTGCCACACCTCAATGGTTCGGGGTTGGTAATCCATCACACACAATGCTCCGATCGCGTGTCCATCAGGAGTCACCATCGGAGACGATGCATAGAACCGAATATGCGGCTCATCTATTACTAATGGATGGCTTGAAAAGCGATCGTCTAATTGGGTATCCGTAATGACTAGAACCTGATTGTATTGAACACTATAGATGCAGAGTGACATTTCTCGCGGCAGTTGAGCGGGCATCTGTCCAACTCTTGCCTTAAACCATTGGCGTTGCTCATCTATCAAGCTTAAAAGGGCGATCGGTGCTTGATAAATCAAGGCAGCAAGGGATACCAACTCCTCAAATGCTGGCTCCGATGCTGTATTTAAGATGTCATATTCGTGCAAGGCGTTTAACCGCTCAGTTTCATAGTCATCAGGTGAAGAAGTAAACATGATTCATCGAACTATTGATGAAGTAAAACTTCTCAAACTAACTTGAAAATAAGCTAAAACATTTTTTAGATCTTGCCTGTTCTTAGTGAATTTGGTCTATTCTTGCGTTCCCTTTCAAAGAGTATGCAATCTTCCCATATCAAACGGCTTACAAGGTTTCGCAAGAATTAATCAAGTTTCGCAGTAACAGACAAGAATTAATTGAATTTACCTCTAATACTATTTTCAGAGGAATGCTGATGCCTCTCCTGGACGATATTCATAGAGTGTAGTGATTTTCATTTCAGCTTTTATGACTAGGGTCTGCAATTTAGCGGCACTTACTTGATCAGGGGAGCCTGATCTGGGGAGTTGCTATGGGAGAGGGTTGCTGAAATCAACGCTAATCCTGGCAATTACACGACTCGTTTGCTGTCTCGTTCAACCGAAAATTCCCGGAGGTATCTAAATGTCTATCCATGATTTATTGACTCCTCAAAACTGCACATTAGTGTTGATCGATCATCAACCACAAATGCTGTTTGGCGTTGCTTCTATGGATCGTCAACTGCTGATCAACAATGCAGTTGGTCTGGCAAAAGCCGCTAAGGTGTTTGATGTACCCGTTATTCTGACCTCGGTTGAAACCAAAAGCTTTAGTGGCTACATTGTGCCGCAGATAACAGAGCAGTTCCCCGACCAAGCCCCGATCGAGCGAACCAGCATGAACTCCTGGGAAGATCCAGGATTTCGGGCAGAAGTGGAGCGAATCGGTCGCAAAAAGTTGGTGATTGCTGCGCTGTGGACAGAGGTGTGTCTTTGCTACCCAGCGATCGAAGCGATTCGTGATGGGTATGAAGTGTATGCGGTGGCAGATGCATCTGGCGGAACCACGATTACTGCACATGACATGGCCATGCAGCGCATGATCCAGGCTGGAGTTGTCCCCGTAACCTGGCAGCAAGTGTTGCTGGAGTGGCAGCGCGACTGGGCACGGAAGGAAACCTACTATCCTACACTCGATGTCGTGAAGGCACATTCGGGTGCTTATGGTACAGGTGTGGAGTATGCCTTTACGATGGTACACGGACAACCCCCCAGCGTTCCAACGCCCGAACCCATTAGGCTAGGTTAATTCAGATGTGTATGCCACGCCGACTGTTTGCATCATCTGATACGAACATTCGCTGTGTGGCACTCGTCTGAAAACCACTGTCAGCCCAATTTCAGTTTTTTGTCTCCGCTAAACTGCCTCACACTCGGGTCATGCCGGGTGTGAATTTTTGTTATGAGTACCTCTGTGACCTGGCTACAAAGCTGTTTCAACCAGTATTTCAGCCATCTTCGCTGCCAAGGCGTGGGTTAAAGTCATTTAGTCGTGTATTGAAGCCGTTGAAATCTCCTAAATCTCCCTCGAAAAAGAAAATTTTTGCCTAAAATGCCTGCAAAGAGCGATCGCTACCCGATCTCAATGACGCAAAAATGGGCAGATTTTTCGCAAGATCAGACGAGCCAAACGTGACGATGACCTCCTATAATCTTGCTCAAAGTCAAAAATCATTAAATTTATAAACTTAAGAAGCATCGGCAACCAAGGTATCTCTGGTTCTGATTGACATAAGCTTTCATATCAATCCGAGCCACCGAATGATGCCAGACCAGTCACCTGTCAAACTCGATCTCACGCAACAAGCCGACATTCTGCAACTGCTTCCTCGTCCGCCACTATTGACCAGTGATGAGGTTGGCTGGAGTCATGTTTTAGTTCAACATCATCGGCAACCCGTCTGGGAAATGCCTGAGAATAGTGTTGCTCAGCATGTGATCGCTCTTCACTGGATGAAGAATGACGTCATGGTCGAGCGGATGATGGATGAAACCAGACGGCAAGAACTGGTGAGCTATGAAAGTTCTGTCATTGTTCCAGCCAATACCCATCATCGCTCTGCATGGGGGCAAGAGGTTGAATTTACCCTATTGATTTTTGAGCCGACCTATCTGGCTCAAATTGCCCATGAAACTGTGAATGGCGATCGCGTCGAACTTGTCCCTCAGTTCACTAAATTGGATCCAGTGATTGCCAGTGTTGGGTCTGCTCTCAAGACAGAACTGGAAACCGAGGGACATTGGGGACGGCTCTATGCTGAGTCTGCTACGACTTTTTTGGCGGCTCATTTGTTGCGGCATTACTGTACTCGAACTCAGTTTCTAAAGGACTATCCAGATGGGTTACCAAAGTACAAACTGCGGCAGGCGATCGCCTACATCCATGAGCATTTGAGTGAGGAGATTTCCTTAGAGGCACTCGCGGCTTATTTGAATATGAGCCAGTATTACTTCTCCCATTTGTTCAAACAATCACTAGGAATATCGCCTTATCAATATGTCTTACGACAACGTGTTGATAAAGCAAAGCAACTATTAAAACGACGAAAATTAACGCTAACTGATGTGGCATTAGAGTGTGGCTTCGCAAATCAAACTCACTTCACTAAACACTTTCGTAAGTTGACAGGTATTACTCCGAGAGCCTATCGGGAGCAGTAAAAACATGTTAGAACAACCTCTAAGCATTGATCTGGCGAAGCAAACAGATGTTCTACAACTCCTTCCTTGTCTGCCTTTGTTGATGAACGAGGCTCGTAGAAGTCATCTTTTGATTCAATATCATCGGCAGCCGATCTGGTCAATGCCAGAAAATAGTACTGCTCAACATGTTGTGGTGGTTCATCAGGAGACGGATAGCCAGGTTCAGGTGAATCGGGTGATGGACGGAAAAAAGCAGAAGGAAACCTTGAGCCATGGAAGCTGTATTGTCATTCCAGCGGATATTTTGCATCAAAGTAGTTGGGAACAGGAGGTTGAGTTTACCTTATTACTGCTCGAACCAACCTATCTAGCTCAAATCGCTCATGAAACAGTGGATAGCGATTGCGTTGAACTCATTCCTCAGTTTGCTAAGCTCGATTCGGTGATTTCTAATATTGGGTTTGCCCTCAAAGCAGAGTTGGATGGCAATGGGGCGAAAGGTCATCTGTATCTCGAATCTGCTACAACTTTTTTGGCGGCTCATCTATTACGCCACTACTGTACTCGAACCCCATCCCTACCGGATTATTCAGGTGGGCTACCGAAATATAAACTCCGCGAGGCGATCGCCTACATCCATGAGCATTTGAGTGAGGAGATTTCTCTAGAAGCGATCGCCTCGCATTTACACATGAGCCAGTACTATTTCTGTCATCTGTTCAAACAATCTATGGGGATATCTCCTTATCAATATGTCCTCAGACAACGGATTGATAAGGCAAAACAGTTATTAAAGCAACGACATTTAGCAATTACAGATGTGGCATTAGAGTGTGGGTTTGCGAACCAAACTCACTTTACAAAACACTTTCGCAAGTTAATGGGGACTACTCCAAAAGCATATCGAGAACTATAAGACGATGCAAACAACCAGTTCACAACTTATCAATGTCAACATTCACGATGCAGTAGAAATGCAGCAAGTGCTGCCTTGTGCTCCTCGTGTCTCTAGCCGATCGCTCGATTGGTCGGGGGTTGTATTGGATTACTATAACCATCCTGGTCATGAAGTACCTGAACATTATGCCCAGCAACACGTTATTGCGGTGACCTTGAGCGAACAGGTTAAACTACACCAGCGGATTGAAACGGACTCTGAGTGCTCAATTTTAGATCGGGGTGACATGGTTATCTGCCCTGCTGGGTTTCAGCGTTGGTGTGCTTGGGAAGACCCGGCAGAATTTTTAGTATTGAGCATTGACCAGAGCACGCTGGCAGAAGCTCTCTATCAAACTGGTGACACCCGACAACTAGAATTAGTGCCTCAACTGAAGTTGAAAGATCGGGTGATTGAACATCTCGTCTTTACCATGGCAAATGAGATTAAAACTGCTCATCCCACTGAGCCGTTTTATATCAATTCCCTCCTGCATCTACTCTACTTTCATCTCCTGCGACATCACACAACTGCAAATGTTGCTGAATTTCCAAAACCATCCCATCCGTCTAAACGGATGTTGTTGAAGGCGATCGAGTATATGCAAGCTAATTTGCACAGTGATCCCGATCTGTTGGCGATCGCTCCTCTCTTAAATACCACATCCTATGAACTCACCCTGTTGTTTCTCGACCTCACAGGTTTAACCCCGTATCAGTATTTAATGCGCTGTCGGATCGAACGTGCTAAACAACTGTTGGCTCACAAAAAACTGTCTATTAAGGAAGTTGCTGCTCAAATTGGGTTCACTACGGTGCATCAATTTAATGCTCAGTTTTTGCGATTGACGGGGATCTCTCCTAATATTTATCGCTCTGAGTACGCGCTGTGAAATGTGGAGAAAATGTAGTGAATTACCCATGGATTGATCTTATACCTTTTTATCGCAGTACTCACTCAGGTTAGGACGGGGTGCAGGGGTGGAATCCCTGGCTGGGGGCGCAGCCCCCACACCCCCTTATGTTCTAATGCATATGCGTAGGGCTATATATGAAGATGCGCCTTATTGTCCCCCCCTGGTTGTTGCCGTTTCCTTTATAGCTGCATTCAACCTGGTTAGGACAAAGGGCTTAAGCCCCTGTTTATCATGGGTGAATTGTCCTAACAATAATGACTCCAAATCGGGTACAGATGGCTTGCTACAAGTTAGCAATTCCTCGTTTGAGAGCAACCAGAACCGCTTGAGTGCGATCGCTCACATTGAGTTTTCGCAAAATGCCATTAATGTGAAACTTAATTGTGCCTTCACTGACATGGAGAGCGGATGCTATGTCCTGGTTTGATTTGCCCTCACACAATAGCGTCAGCACTTGCCGTTCTCGTTCGGTCAGTTGCGGGCTACTCATCCGCTCGGCTAACCGTGCTCCAACCTCCGCCGGAATATATTTTCGTCCAGCATGGACTTGTTGAATCGCGTTGATCAACTCTTCGCGAGAGACGCTTTTCAACAGATAACCTCTGGCACCTGCCTGCAATCCTCGATAAATGTCTTCGTCGCCATCGTAGGTCGTGAGTACGATGATTTGGGCATTGGGATAGTCCTTCAAAATGGCAGCGATCGCCTCTACTCCACCCATATCCGGCATCTTTAAATCCATCAGCACGACATCAGGTTGATGTTGACGAAAGAGTTGCACGGCCTCTGCTCCGGTACTGGCTTCTGCGACAGTTTCAATGCCCGCTGTATATTGAATGATCATAGCTAAACCAGAGCGGACAACCGGATGATCATCCGCCACTAACACTCGGATATTAACGGGGTTGCTCATATCAGGGGAGACTCCACTAATATTTTCGTGCCCTGACCCGGTTGGCTGAGAATGCTGAGGAGAGCACTAATGCGATCGCAGCGTTCATACATTCCCACCAGACCAAAGCCGCCATTCAAGTTGTCTGGATTCGTAGGGGGTGTAAAGCCTCGCCCATCATCGCAAATCGAGAGTGACACCAGATCAGCGGTGTAGGTGAGTTCAATCAAAACCGTTTGTGCCTGTGAGTGTTTTAGGGCGTTGGTTAAGGCTTCTTGCCCAATGCGTAAGAGGTTCATGCCAAGGTAAGGGGACAGTGGGCAGGGATCACCTATGATATTGACTTCCAGAGAGATAGAGGTATTACGGCTCATCTGTTCGACACTGTTGTAGAGCATTTGCGCCAGGTTGGCATATTCGGTTCCGGGGGGATAGAGTGCCCAGACCGAGCGGCGTGCTTCGTCCAATCCATTTTTAGTCAGTTGGCTAACGTGTTGAAGTATGTTTTCTACCGTATCGGGTTCTTGATAAATCAAAGGTTTAGCGACTTCTAACTGAAGTGAGATTCCAGTAAATGCCTGCGCCAGTGTGTCGTGAATGTCGCCAGCGATGCGGTTACGTTCCTCAAATAAAACCGTTTGTTTGGCTTCTTCAAACAGTTGGTTGAGATAACTGGCAAGGGTAAGTTGTTGGCCGAACGTATAAGCCAGTTCGATTTGGGAGGGGCTGAAGTGGCGATCGCCCGGTAACCAGATATCCAGTGATCCAATCGTTTTTTCATTGAGCCGCAGAGGGATGTTCAACAACTGTTGGACTCCGCGTGCTGTGAACCAGGCTACAACATCAATGCCGATCTGTTCAGACACCTGGCGAATCGTTGGATCGGTTGTAACATCCTTAATCAGGCAATAGCAGGGATAATCCAGGGTTTGATCCCACAAGAGACAGGGAAAGCAGGGAAAGTTGTGGTTGCCGGGGTGCCCCGGTTGTTCAGATGGATTTAGGGTATTGCCGCGCCACTGGGTGAGCTTGAGATGAGCCGTGTGGCAATTCTCAGAATGTATCCAGTACTCCACTAATGGGGTTTCAAATTGCTCAGCGACAATTTTTAGAATGTGGGCAATGATCTGATGTGGATTGGCATCGGTGGCAATCGTATTGAGCGATCGCTTCAATGCATCATTGGTTTTGGCAAGTTCTGCGACCCGCTCTTGCTCGGCTTGCGATCGAATTAAGCGTTCCACCAGACGTTGACGCAGGAGGGCAGCCCCGATCGCTCCTGCTCCTGTCATCAAAACATCCATCTCTTGTTCTGACCAGAGGCGGTTATTGACGCAGTTATCGAAGCAGAGACAGCCGAAGTATTCCCTCCCAATGAAAATTGGTGCAATTCCAGAGACTTGGATATCGATACTTGCCAGAGCAGGTCGAATGGATTCTGGATAATCTTCCAGAGACAGACACACTGGATGTCCGGCATGAAGCTTCGCAAAAACCAGGGCAATATCATTATTCATGACCACTTGGGTTGCTGGATCGTCAATTTGACGAGGTGTATGGGGAGTTGTCCATTCCATCAAAACGCGGTGTTGCAGTTGCCCAGGGCAGATCTCCTGCTGCTCCAACAAATTCACCCGATTTGCACCAGCTGCGTCTCCCAACTTATGGAGTGCTTGTGCGATCGCCTGCTCTACATTTGGGTTTTCCAGCAGATTTTGGGTCACTTGAGCCACGACAGACAGGAGGCGATCGCGCTGGGTCAGGGATTCGTTGATAATTGCCAGTTCTATCACCCGCTCTTGAGCGGTTCGCTCCTGCTCTCGTGCGATCGCCGCTTGCATCAGACGTTCTGCCAGTCTTTGCCGTAGTAAAGCTGCTCCAATAGCTCCGGCACCCGCTGTCAAAATGTCCATCTCCTGCTCTGACCAGGGATGGTACTGAAAACAGTCATCAAAGCAGACACAGCCAAAGTAATTCCCCTCGATCAGGATGGGGACGATGCTTCTAGAATGCACGCCAAACTTTGCCCAAAAGGCAGGGGCAGGAGAAGGATAATCTCTTAAGTGCAGGTTGGCAGGTCGTCCGGCATGGAGGTCTGCTGCAATATCGGGGTAGTCATCACTGTAGAGAGAGCGGGTATCTGGATTGTTAATCAACCGTGGAACATTGGAAACCGTCCACTCCAGAATGATGTGGTGTTGAAGTCGTCCCGTATGGGGTTCAGGAGTTTCCTGAAATAGGGTCATACGACTGGCACCAGTCGCTTCTCCCAATTTCTGGAGTCCCTGCGTGATCGCCTGCTCCATATTTGGATTTTCGAGTAGCTCTTGAGCGACCTGCGCCACAACGGATAAGAGACGATAGCTACGCTGCACTTCCTGACTGCGTTGAGTCAGAGCTTCGTTAATCGTGATGAGTTCTGCTGCTCGTTCTTGAGCGGCTTTCTCCTGGGCACGAGCAACGGCAACTTGCTGTGCCTCCTCAGACAAACGGGAGATTTGTAATGCCAGGGCGATGTGGTGTACTAACGCCGTGCATTGTTCTAGCTTGATTTCTGTTGGTTGTTGTAAGCCAGCAAACGCCAAGCCCAGATGTCCTAACGGCTGGTCTGCCACCTTCAGGGGAATTGCTGCCAGCATTCGATGCCCCAGTCTACGGTGCCAGGTGTCAGCAAACGTCCAGTGCTCTGGTGGTGCATCCTCAATGTCAAACCAAAATATTTTCTCGTTCTGACTCATCTCTTCCCAGAGGGGAGATAGATCGGCTGGAACCTTGCGCCAGATCTCTGTTCGTGGGTCAGTTTGCACCTCCAAGATCTCTCCCCACAGCACCATTTCAGCCAAGTCCAAGGTATGGCTGGACGGGTTGTAAACAAAGACAGCTCCACTCACAGCACCCATCGCGTGGATGGCCTGTTGCAGCACTGAGCGTAAAAAGGATTGCAGGCTATTGGCGGTGGTCAATGTTGTGAGCGATCGCTTCAAAACATCATTCGCCTTCATCAGTTCACAGTCTCGCTCCTCAATCGCACGGAGACGTGATCGCAATTCAGCGTTTTCGGCTTCCAGAGCCAGAAGGCGATCGTGCGAAGGAACGGGGACGGTATTCATAGAAGGTTTAGACTTGGAAATCAAACCTCTCTTGCAACTCAACGAAAGCAATCAGATCAAGCATTCAGAGAGGTACGCTGCTCGCGAGCAGCAAGGAAACGTGAGAAAAAGATCTTGCCTCACTATATAAGGTCTTAGGTTATAGGAAACCCAACGAAAGTTGAGGATTTAACAGCTTTTCACAAGAATTAGCCAGGTTTGGCAACTATAGGCAAGATTTAATTGAGTGGCGTCCGGGATACTAACTGTCAACCCAACGTTGCAACGCTCGTGTTGAGCAGGAGAGGCACAATGTCTATCGATGTACCCGTTATCGTCGATAAAAAACCTGTTGTCATGGAGCTAGAGCCAGGCACTTATCACTGGTGTAGCTGTGGTTTATCAGCCAATCAGCCCTTTTGTAACGGATCTCACCAAGGAACATCATTTCAGCCGTTCGCCTTTGATATAAGTGAGAAGCAAACGGTTGCCCTATGTTTGTGTAAGCAAACAGGAAACGCTCCATTTTGTGATGGGTCACATCACAAGTTAGAGAGTTAGAAAGCTATGAACATAATGAATGCTGTTCGGCTACACGGTTATGGTGACCCTGAAGTTTTAGTCTATGAAACGGTTCCTCGCCCGGAACCCAAGGCAGATGAGGTTCTGATCCGCATTCATGGGGCAGGTGTGAATCCGGCTGACTGGAAAATGCGCCAGGGCTATCTAAAGGATAAGTTTCCTTTTCCATTGCCCCTAATTCTGGGTTACGACCTGGCAGGAGTCGTAGAAGCGGTAGGGACTCAGGTAACTGATCTGGCGGTGGGGGATGAGGTGTTTGCTATGGTGCCCCTACACCAACTGGGTGCTTATGCCGAGTATACAGTCGTCACTGCGGCGTTAATCGCGCCTAAACCATCGACCGTGGACTTTGCAACCGCTGCCGGAATCCCTAGCATTGCTCTGACAGCATGGCAGTCCTTGTTTGACCTGGCGCAACTGGAAGCCGGACAGACGGTCTTGATTCATGGAGCGTCTGGGGGGGTGGGACGATTTGCTGTGCAGTTTGCCAAATGGAAGGGGGCGATCGCCATTGGAACTGCCTCGACTCAAAATTTGGATGCTTTGCGACAACTGGGAGTTGACCGGGCGATCGACTACAAAGCAGAACGGTTTGAAGAACAGGTATCCAATGTGGATGTGGTGCTGGATACGGTTGGGGGAAATACCCGGCAGCGATCGTGGCAAGTGCTCAAACCAGGTGGAGTTTTGATCTCAACGGAAGGTGCAGCGGAGCCAGTTGTTGCCCCATCAACAAATATCCGAGGCATTGCGATTTTTGTGACACCTCACAATAACATCCAACTCCGTCAGATTGGTTCTCTCATCGATAGCGGTGTTGTGCAACCGCCTAAAGTGGAGAAATTTGCGCTTCAGGATGCGGCTAAAGCTCATGCTGCAATCCAGCATGAGCATCGGCGCGGCAAGTTGGTATTGACGTGATATAGCCATGATCAAGACAACCAGAAAGAGGGAGTGTAGGAGTTACACTCCCTGTACTGAACTAACTTGCACACTGCTGTAGTTATACAAGTTGCGATTGTCATCGTTTACCCCTGTTTAGAGTTTTAAGGGCTGAATGGGTAGTGTTTAACTCACTTTTTTGGCTCTTCTGTGTCAGTGATTCAATTCTCAAACTCTCTTATCTCTGGAACATTGCTATGAACCATCTATTTACTCCCGAAAACTCTGCTTTACTGCTGATCGATCATCAAGTTGGTACGATGAAATTGATCAAGAATTTACCGCTGGAGCAAGTCGAACGAAACACGCTGGCTCTAGCAAAAGCAGCAAAAATTTTAGATCTTCCGGTGATTTTCACCAGCAGTCAGGAAGAGAGAATTCAAGGCCCACTCATGCCAGCATTGCGAGAAATTTTGCCGGAAGCCTTTGATGCGCGGGTTAAACGGGCAGGCATTGTCAATGCCTGGAATGACACGAACTTTAGAGAAGCCGTTGAAGTGGCTGGACGGCGAAATTTGATCATGGCGGGTGTGACCACCGATGTTTGTCTGGTGTTTCCCTCGATTAACGCCGTGCAGGATGGATATCAGGTGCAGGCGGTGATGGATGCTTCTGGCTCCCCCTTTGACCTCTCAGAGGAAATGTCTAGACGACGGATGGAGAAGGGTGGTGTGGTTCTAACTGCCACCAACACCATCATTGCAGAATTGGCTCAAGACTGGAGTAAGCCTGCTGGGTCACAGTTGATTCAGCTTTTGTTCCAGGATGTGTTGCCTGCGATTCAATAGACCTTGTTCAGCCTGGGATGGGGCGATCGCCCCATCCCAATAATCCCCCTAATTTGCAAGACATCTGGCAATTCATGTTGACGTTCAAGGCGATCCGACAAACTCAATTTGGTGGACCAGAGGTGCTGGTGTTGGAGGAACTACCCATCCCCCAACTGGCTGCCGAAGACGTGCTAATTCGAGTCCATGCGGCTTCGATTAACCACTTTGATGTGATCTCGCGACGAGGTGACTTTCCGGGAGTGCCATTACCGCGCATTCCGGGGATGGATTGTAGCGGTTATGTGGAGCAGTACAACGGTAAACGAACCGATCTGTCGGTAGGGCAACCTGTCGTTGTCCTGGGAACCACGTTGGGCAATGGTGGATCGGGTGGGTATGCGACCCATGTGTGCATCGATCAGGAGGAGGTGTTTCCAGTTCCATCAGGTATGGATTTGACGATCGCCACTTGTTTGGGAATGACCTATCTAACAGCCTGGTATGCTCTGAAGCAGCGATCGCCCCTGCAAGTGGGACAGATTCTCCTGATTCCGGGAGTGGGAGGTGGGGTAGGCAGCGCAGCCCTGCAACTGGCTCAAGCATTGGGTATTCGGGTGATTGCAACGACGAGCAGTGCTGCTAAACGCCAGCAGGCATTGGCACTGGGTGCTGAAGCCTGTTTCAACTATCGAGAGCAGGATGTCGTGCAGGCAGTACGTGAATGGACGCAGGGACGGGGAGTAGATGCGGTATTAGATGCAGTAGGTGGCGACTCCATTCAGCAGGGACTGAACTGCCTAAGGAAGGGAGGTCAGTTACTCAGCATTGGGATTGTACGGGGCGATCGCTTTACGGTGGATGCGATCGCCTTCCTATCTAACGAGCAACACCTGCTAGGGGTGAATGTGGGGCAACTGACACCGGGCGATCGCTACCAAATCTTCTTGCAACTGGTGGATTTGATTCAATCCGGAAAACTAACTGTGACAATTGAGCACACTTTTCCTCTGGAAAAAGCGGCGGTTGCTCACGCTTTGATTGAATCTCAGGAGCAATTTGGCAAAGTCGTCCTCCTCCCCCATGGCTAGAGATCAGTGCTTAGAGACAGGTTTTGCCGTCAAATCCATTGTAGAGAGCAGATGGGTTTGATCAACCCGCCCGTACCGTTTACGGATTGATTCAATCCATAATCCTGAGTGCTGCTATTCACGGATAGGGTTTGGAAATAAAACCAGGGGGGTGTGGGGGCTGTGCCCCAGTCAGGGATAGAACCCCTGCACCCCAAATTCCCACCCTTATTTACGACGAGTTGTACTTAGTTTCAGCAAAGAAGGGATGATGAAATTAGTATGAAACCGAGATCGTTATTTGTGTGGTTGTTTGTCGGAATTGTGACTTGTTGCATTGTTGTTGGGCAAATATTACCAACTGCGAGCACTCCATCAGCGATCGCACAAGCTGACATGACACAAGCCAACATTTCCTTACCTGCCAATGCGATCGGTCCTGCTATTCCTGCTGATAAGGGTTATCTAGTCGAAGAAATCCGCGATGGGTTGTATTGGGTTACAGATGGGTTGTATAACGCCATGTTTATGGTCTACGACGCAGGTGTTGTGGTTGTAGATGCACCTCCAACAATTGGTGAAAATTACCTCAAAGCAGTTCAAGACGTCACGGATAAACCTATTACCCACATCATTTATTCCCATTCTCATACGGATCACATTGGAGCCGCTTATCTGTTTCCAGCGACAGCTACCTTTATTGCTCAAGCAGAAACGGCTGAAATTTTGACTCGTCGTCGTGATGCGCGTCGTCCACTCCCGACTACCACCTTTCAAGATACCTACACGTTAGAAGTAGGTGATCAAACATTGGAGCTAGCCTATCGAGGCAACATTCACCAGGCAGGTAATATTTTTATCTATGCACCCAAGCAGAAAGTTCTGATGTTGGTGGATATTGTTTATCCGGGGTGGGTGCCTTACAAGAATTTGGGGATTGCAGAAGATGTACAGAGCTATATCGAGGGGCACAGTATTGCGCTGGAATATGACTTTGATCTGTTTTTAGGAGGGCATGTAACCCGACTGGGCACTCGACAGGATGTGTTGGATTCGCAGGAATATGTCAACGACCTGAAGCTGGCTGCAACTCAAGCCCATCAAGCGATCGCCATTGCTGATGTTGCTCAACAGGTGACCAATCCTAACCCCTTCAAGGTATACGATGCCTATCAAGATGCTCTTAGCCAATTTTGTACAGAACGAGTATTGAACAAGTGGCAAAATCGACTGGGTGCAGCGGAAACCTATACCCCTGACAACTGTTGGATTATGGTTGAGGCACTGGGAGTGGATTTAGTGACATCTCAGCCATGAACATCGAAAGGTAAATCTCTGAACTGCTGGTGTTGCTCTAAAACAGATGTTTGCAACAAACTTTTATCTCACAACAATGATAAGAGTCTGTACGAAGCGATGTTTACGCTCTATTCTAATATTTGTGTATTTGAGTGTTATACCGTTTCTATAAATTGGGTTGTACACGCATACATCTATAAGAGTAGTTCGTGAACTGCTTCTATCTCATCTGTCGTTCTATTTTAAGGAATTGCTCTGATATGGTAAAACCTCAATTAACCTGGCTACAACTCATCGGAATGAGTTGTCTGCTCGTTTTTATATCTCCTGTTCAAGCAGAAACAGTACAGGATCAAACCTCAACGTTCGATATATCAGATCCATTAGCGACCCCTGAAGTTCAGATTGATAGCGAAATTAATTCTGGTGCTGCTGCATTAGAGGATCCATTGGAGAGGGATGAGTTCATTGACCAAGTGACATCGGTCAGCCAGCTATCGGATGTGCAACCGACGGATTGGGCATTTCAAGCACTTCAATCTCTGGTAGAGCGATATGGAGCGATCGCCGGATATCCAGATGGTACGTTTCGGGGAAGCCGCAGCATGACCCGCTATGAATTCGCGGCTGCATTGAATACGGCTCTAGACCGCATCAATGAATTGATTGCAACAGGGTCAACCTCGCTGGTCACCCAAGCCGATTTGGTCGCGCTACAACGATTACAAGATGAGTTTGCCGCAGAACTGGCGACACTGCGCGGACGAGTAGATATGCTAGAAGCGCGAACAACTGAGCTGGAGGCAAATCAATTTTCTACGACGACACGACTCGTAGGACAAACCATCTTTGCGGTGAATGCAGGCGGGATTGATGGAGATACGGTGCTCAGCCCCACTGGAGCCACTTTTAGAACAGACGATCCGAATGCAACGTTAATTTACCGGGTGAGCTTGGATTTAAATACGAGTTTCACTGGAACCGATTTACTCAGAATCCGCCTGGACACAGGGAGTGGCGGACCGAATGACAACGCGGGTGGGTTTTTAGAACCCAACTTTGGAAGTACGTTAGACTTTTCGGCTAAACCTCCCAGCAATGGCACCTTTGGCATTGGTCGCTTATTCTATACCTTCACTCCCTTAGAAGGGGTTACGGTTTCCATCGCGCCTAATATGCGTACCACGGACTATGTTGATCGCAACCGATACGCCAATCTGAGTTTCCGTGACTTCAGCACACTGGCGTTGATGAACAATTACGTCCTATTCCCTATCAATGGCCCTAGCTCAGGGGCTGCTGTTGATTGGAAGGTTGGCGATAGCCCGTTTACGATTCGGGCATTATATGCGGCTGCTGATGCGGGTAATCCCACGAATCAGGGCGTTTTGCGGGGAACGGCTCCCTTTGTGTCGTTGCTCTATCCTGGTAGCACGTCACCTACTACTGACCTGGGCGATCGCGGTTTGTTTGGAGATACTCATCAGGGTATTGTTGAACTGGAATATGCCCCCTCAAGCGAGTTTGCCGTGCGAGTGCAATACAGCGGAGGGGACATTTTCGATCGCTCGTTTGATGCGATTGGGGTCAATGCAGAAGTGGCGATCGCACCTTGGGTAGCCCTGTTTGGACGTTATGGCTTTAGCCAGTACAGCGATACAGCGTTTGGTGAGATTGAACCAAACTATTGGATGACGGGCATTGTCTTTCCCGATCTGTTACAAGAGGGAGCCGTCGCTGGAATTGCAGTCGGTCAGCCGTTTATTGCCACTGAAATTGGAAATGCTACTCAAACGAATATCGAAGCGTTTTATCGGTTTCCCATTAACGACAACATCCAAATCACACCAATGATTCAAATCGTGACCGATCCTGGCAATCGGAGTGAGAATGGTGCGATCGTTACAGGCACATTGCGGACTGCTTTTTTCTTCTAGCTATCCCTCTTTAATCACTCTGATGGGGAGTATTTTACCGAAAGTCTTGTTCCTAATTTGTTTGTGGAGAAAGTGATAAAAGTGATAGAAGAGGGATAACTCTGACTCCTAAATCCTGTCTACTGAGTTGCCATGACGGGAAGTTGGTCTGGTTCAATGGTCAGTGCCACTGTTCGCTCACTGCGTTGCAGTGTGACGGGTAGCTTACCCCCCACTCCCACTCGTTCGATGAGTTGCTGCACTTTATTCGCCTGGGTAACGGGTTGATCATCAACCATTTGAATCACATCACCCGCACGCACACCCGCTTTGGCAGCAGGCGAATTGCGTTGAACCTGCACCACTAAAACTCCCTCGTCTTCATCAACCTGCATACCGCTATTCGGCGATCGATTGATAAATTGCTTCACCTGTGGATTAAGCGCAACCATTTGTACCCCGATATAGGGATGTTGCACCTGTCCCGTGGTGATGAGCTGTTGAGCAACCTGCTGGGCGGTGTTGATCGGAATAGCAAAGCCAAGTCCCTGTGCTCCCTGAAGAATGGCGGTGTTGATGCCAATCACATCTCCTGCGGCGTTGAGCAGTGGTCCCCCAGAATTCCCTGGATTGATTGCAGCATCTGTTTGGATGAAGCCAACTCGCTTATCAGGAATACCGATCGCCGCACTAGATCGCTCAGTGCCACTAATCACACCTACCGTTACGGTTTCCTGCAACCCAAGCGGATTACCGATCGCGATCGCCCACTGCCCTTGTCGAACTGCATCCGAGTCCCCAAGGGTGACGGTGGGCAAATTCTCCGCTTGTACCCGAATCACAGCTACGTCGGTGACTGGATCTTTTCCCAATACCTGCCCCTCTAAAATCTGACCATCCTGAAATGAGACAGTTACGGTGTCTGCTTCATTCACTACGTGAGCATTGGTGAGCAACAACCCATCCGCGTCAATTACAAATCCAGAACCAATGCCTTGCAACACAGGAGCATTCAAGGGCGATGACTGTCCTCCACCCAGGAAGGGTCTTAGAGGACCAGGCACCGTTCTTGATCCTCCTAAAGTTCGAGATACATTCACCTGAACCACGGCTGCTTCCGCTTTATCAACGGCGGCGGTGACAAAGTTATCCTCCGCGTTGTTTGGCTGAAGTGGGAAAGCCTGAGCAGCACCGTTGTTCAAACATCCAATACCAAGGCTAAGAAACACAATTAGCAAACAAGTTGCTAATCGCTGTATCCAACGCTGAGAAGTCATTGCTCGTTGCTCACTTTGGGACTACATGGTCTGCAAACGTTGGAACCACTTACGGCTGCGGCTCCATAAGCATGTTAGCGCGATCGCTCAAGCTCACTCTCTACCAGAAGATCAACTTGATATCGTTCATGTATTTGGCGATGGCGATGTTGTTGGAGTTGGCTGGGACTGCTCACACACAAAACGCAAGACGGTTGCTGCGCTGCTGCCTGATTGAGGTTGTGCTAGCGGACCAGCATCGTTATAGTTAATCCGCTGGATGACCTGTCGCTCTCTGCCATGAACAACAACTCGCCTGAGCCGAGAAACGCCGCTGGCACAATCAACAGAGCGATACAACATGGCACCATAAACGGGCTGTTCTAGTTCAACTCCGATAAACACATCATTCGGTTGAGGAAAATCACGGTATTCCCAATACCAAACAATTCCATCTTTAAACTCAATTGAGTTGCGCTCTACCATAAAGCGATCGCCGACTGCATTGCGTGTTATCTCAACCCAGTTTTCTTGGGCAGGTTGAGCCAGCACACTAGCAACGGTAACAAACGGAATCATCGCTGCCAAACCAATAAACAGAGTTTTCATAGAGCTACTGGGGATTAGGCTGAGATTGGTTATCAGACGCCTCTTCAGGTGTGCGGGTACGATAACGCTCAACATTTTGGATGGCTTGCTGAGCATAGGTATCATCGGGACGTTCGTCTAATGCTCGCCGAAAATAGAGCAACGCTGTTTCATAATCCCGTTGCTGTGTTGCCTCGTATCCTGCCATCATATAGCGATCGAACTCTGAGGACTGGGGAGGTTGCTGTGCAGAAGATGGGGAGGGTTGAGGCGTAGCAGTTGCCGCTCCCCCTCGCTGTTGCTGATAGGCATTCACAACCCGCTGAATGTAGTCTGCAATTTCAGTACTATTATGCTGAGACGGGTCACCCCGCATCCACCAGGCAGCAGCCCGACGCACCGCCAACGTTTCATTGTTACCGCTAGCCCCATACTCGTCTTGCAGCACATCTCGCATCACACAAGTGACAACTGAACGGGCAACCGCTGGACTAGCCTCAAACTCAGTTGGAGAAAGCTCCCGACCAATACATGATCTTGACCATCGAGGAATGTTTCCTGGCATGATCTGCCAGTCGCTATATAGCCCATCATTCTCACGTCCTGTTTGAGGTGCTGCCTGACGCAGGGCTTCGACCAGTGCTGCAACTTGTTGATCTGAAACTTGTGCTTGGGCTGGTAACGTCCCCACTGTAAGCAGGACGCTGAGGCTGACGATGAGTTTGCCAATGAGTAATCGCATCACTATCATCCAAATTACATCCCAAACCGCATCTTACAGTTATCCCTTAGAGTTTGTCATTCATCATTTGTTAGTTGTTTTTTGAAGAAAAATAAGCAAGTGGGGAGTGAACGTAAAGTTGAGAATTAGACAGAATTTACTTTCTTAAAGTGTCAATTTATGGTTAACTTTTGTGTTGTCAACTCCCGTTAGAGGTAGATCCTAATTCCCATATAGCAACCGTTAAGACAGTTAATCAAGGAGGCTGTGCCCCAGTCGGGGGTTCCACCTCTGCACCCCGTCCTAACTAACCCCTCGGTTGCTGTAGGAGATCAAACCTGGAGATGCCCTTGATTCTCGCAACAGTTAAACGCTAAAGACGTGAGCAAACCTCAGCCAGTTGTGTTCTAAACCATGTCTGTGCTGTATTTCGTTGGCTTCGTTCATGCCACATCATCTTTACTGTCGTGGGGTTAATTTCAATAGGAATAGCTGTCAGGTGAAGCTGATTGGCAATACCGCTTAATTGAATCACTCGTGTTGGTAGTACTGCAATGAGATCAGAATTCACAAGGATCTGAGGAGCGACAGAAAACTGATTTACAGTGAGTCCGATACGCCGATGTAACCCTCGCTCTTGTAGTAATGGGTCGATAACTCCCGTCGATTCTCCAGTTAACGTCACCAGTAAATGGTTTGCTTGAGCATAGCGGTTGAGTGTCAGCTTTTTTCTCGCCAATGAATGATCACGCCGCATGGCACAAATCCAGGGAGAGGTCAGTAAGGGGTGCGATCGCACCCGTGGCGGTGGGCTTGGAAAAACCCCAATGGCAATATCAATTTCTGCTTGTTCTAACAACATTGGAGCATTGATGTGAGTGTTCGGTATGGTTCGCAAATTAATCTGGGGGGCGATCGCTTCAATCACTCTCATTAACGGAGGCAAAATCAAAGCAGCACTAAAGTCGTTTAAGGCGATCGTAAAGGTAGCCGTCTCTGTAGCAGGGTCAAATTCAACAGGTTCCAGCGTTTGTCGAATTTGATTGAGTGCTTCACGTAGAGGTTGCCAGATTTGCAGGGCTTTTGGAGTAGGGCTAACTCCACTTGGAACTTTGATAAACAACTCATCATTCAATAAGTGACGTAAGCGTTTCAACGCATTGCTAACCGCAGGTTGAGTCATATTTAATCGTTCGGATGCTCGCGTCACATTGAGTTCTGTCATCACGGCGTCAAACACATTGAGCAGGTTGAGGTCAAAATGCTCATAATTCATACCAGTGATAACCCTCATCTCAATTATCTATTAGACAATATAACAGTTTTGCCAATATCGTGGACTTGTAGGGCTAAGGCAGAGCAAGCCATGAAAAACGTGTTAGCGATTTTGGCACATCCAAACTTTGCAGAATCAAGAGGCAATAAGACACTGGTAGACGCGATTCAAGCACTACCATCGGTTAAGATTCACAATCTCTATGAGCGATATCCCAACTGGCAGATTGATGTGCAAGTTGAGCAAGAACTCTTGAGACATCATGATTTGATCGTGCTGCAATTTCCGTTGCAGTGGTACTCGGTGCCACCTCTGCTGAAAAAATGGATGGATGATGTTTTGACTTATGGGTTTGCCTTTGGAACAGGTGGAACTGCACTCCAGGGTAAAGAACTGATGCCCGTTGTAACCACTGGTGGAACATCAGATATGTATGTCGCAGGTGGTGCAGTTAACTTTACGATCAGTGAATTTTTGCGACCGATTCAACAAACAGCTAACTACTGCGGAATGATCTACAAAACACCTTTTACCGTTCATGGATTGTTTCCCAAAGTGTTAGAGGTTCCTGGAACAATTACCGATGAACAGATGTTTGAAGAAGCTCAGCGATATCAACATCTATTGCGACAATACAGCGAAAGTTAATTATAAAGCCGTTTTAAGGCGGACAGAAACAGAATTCGATTGGAGCCAGATATGCCACTTTCTATTCATGCGTTCATCCGATCGGTGTGGCGATCGCGCCTCAAAGTAATGTTCTTTATTGGAATCTTGCTCGGCTTCTTATTGACCACACCTACCGTTAACGCGATTAATCAAAACAGCACACCGAATGCAGGTGTTTATCAGTTTAGCGTTGGCGATTTCAAAGTAGCCACAATTTCCGACGGCTTATTAAAGTTACCTCCCCTACCAACCTATGCTCCATTGGCAGATCCTCAAGAGGTTGAGCAGGCGATGGTTGAGCGGTTTTGGTCACCTGATACTCTATCCCTCTATTTCAATGCGCTTTACGTTGACACGGGAACACACCACGTTTTGATTGATACCGGAGCAGGCACAGAACTTGGAACTGGACTGGCAAAATTAGCTCAAAACCTGGCGGCGATCGGGATTCAATCCCAAGATATTGATACCGTGATCATCACCCATGCCCATCCTGATCACATCGGTGGTATTGTTGCTACAAACGGACAACTGACCTTTCCCAACGCTCGGTATTATATTTCAGAAGCGGAGTGGCAGTTTTGGATGGCTCCAACCGTCGATTTATCGTCACTGCTCGTTCCCGATCCATTTAAGCAGGGAATCCTGGCATCGGCTCGAAAACATCTGGGAGCGATCGCCAGTCAAGTCAACCTATTTCAACCGGATCAAGAAATTATTCCAGGTATTGTTGCGATCGCAGCACCGGGACATACTCCCGGTCAGTCTGCGCTGAAAATTGAGTCTGGAGGTTCTCAACTTATCGTTGCGGCGGATGTCTTCTTTAATGAAGCGTTTGATCTAGAACATCCTGATTGGCAAACTGGGTTTGATCTCAATCCCCAACAAGCTGCGGAAACCCGACGCAGACTGTTGAATCAGGTTGCAGATGAGCGAATAATGGTGATGGCTTACCACATGCCATTCCCTGCACTAGGACACATTCGCTCACAGAATGCTGCTCCTGACACAACAAATCATATTCGATACGAATGGGAGCCTATTCTTTGGCAATTTGAGTCTTAAGGTATAGGTTTGGTCAGAAAGCTTATACCAATTCAATTTTTTAGAGCTACACATCTGGCCCGGTGGTGTTCCAAACCTGTTGATAACCTCTGTAAGATCCCCTGTAGTCCCCCTTACCAAGGGGGACTACAGGAGGTTAGTGGCAACAGATCTGAAACACTACCTAATAATGAATAGCCCAATCGCAACGACACCAGTAAAGTCTCCGAAGGAGAATTGAGCGAGGCAGAGGTGAGTCAGGAAGAGAGTAGCGATCGCCACTCCCCCACAGGCCAGGCTAAATAGTAAAATTGCAGAGGTACTGAGAGATATCATGGTTCTTCTCAAATTACTTTTGAGTTTCATTTGGTGAATTAGGTGATAACTTCTTCAAGTACTTTACCCAGTTAATGAAATCTCTCTGCATCAATGCGTGAGACAACTACTTTCTCAAATTGACAAAGTAAAACTGAACTTCTTTCAGCGTTCCTGAATTCTATAGCTGTAGCCACATGCGATGGGGCAGAGGTGAGTCAGGAAGCTTTCCCAGTACAAGGTTTGAACTATTGCCTTTGCTTTAAGCTTTCTGACTAAAGCTATATTTTATTGAGACTAGTATTCCTTTTTTATAACTTCGGATAATTAATGTCAGGCTTTGTATTAAGTGAGCCAAAAAATAATCTCAAAAATATTACATGCAATATTACTTGATCGAGTTTAGACATAACTTTAAATAGAAAGAACCTTTATTTTTGTTATCAGATGCGTGAGATGTAGACAATAACTACACTGGCACTGATTATCAACTTACAAATTAAGAAGTTACTTTAGAACAGGAATTTTCACTATTGTAATTCACGCTTCATCAAAAGTAACTTCATTTCGGGACTCAAGATAACTTATTTTTCGTTCCTTTTTCTCCGTATTTTCTACTGGCGTGTTTCCAATTAGCTTGACTAAAATTGTAGCTATGTTATGAGCGGTATTTCCTAAAGGATTAGTTAAAACAGTCAGGCAAAGTTAAGTCTTCACCAAACTCAGACCCTCATAAAACAGCTTTATTAGTGTGCAAACTACCAATATTGGCGATCGCCCAAACTCTTCTGGTTAACAAGTCCAGACTGATTATTGGGAACAGACTGTCATTTTTCAATCTATAGCAATCCCAAACGATACGTGAGGCACGAGGCTGGGACACACTCCCCTCCTTCAAATCATCTCACCCTCATTTAGGTCACTGTAGAAACGCTTGACATTCCTACCAATTGAATAAGGAGTAAAGGCACATGAAAAAGCAATGGATGGCTTTTCCGCAATCTTCCCATGCTCAAAAATTAAGAGAGAAGATCAAGATTAAATTCGATATCTCTGGTGATCTGATCTTCAAAATAGCAGAGACAAAGTCAGAATTGGAACAAGCATTTCAGTTGGTTCATGATGCTTACGCCCAAGAAGGTTACATTGAACCTCATCCATCTGGTATTCGAGTATGTTTGATGGATGCACTGCCCACGGCTACCACCTTTGTGGGAATGCAGGGCGACAAAGTAGTGGCAACAACATCACTATTTCCCGATTCAGCATTAGGACTGCCGCTAGACACTATCTACAAATCAGAAGCGGATCACATCCGTCATCAATATCGGCGTATCGCAGAGGTGGGTAAATTAGCTTCTAATCCTGATTTTCGATTCAGGGATTCTAGCATTCCATTGCATCTCAACAAGATTATGTTCTTGTATGCCACTGAATACCTTCGTGTGGATGACCTGGTGATTACTGTCAATCCAAAACATCAGCGGTTTTACATAGATATCTTGTTGTTTGAGCAGATTGGCGAAGTCAAATCCCTCAAGAGTGTGAATGACAATCCAGCAGTCCTTTTGCGACTCGATCTGAGAACTGCAAAAGAACAATATCGCAGTGTATATCAAGACTTGCCCCTACAAAACAACCTCTACTATTTCTATACAATGCATCAACATGATTGCATTCATCTTCCTGCAAAAAGAAGTCCGGTTAATGTCTGGAGTGAAGAACTTCTACATTACTTCTTCCAACAAAAAACAGATTTATTTAGAGGAACGACCCGCGACACGCTCAATTTAATCAAAGCACTGCATCTTTCCTACTACTCCGATCGCCTTGAACAAATTTTTAGGTCTGCTTAGCCAAGCTATCCATTCTAGAGCCATGATTGCTACAGTCAATGCCAGTCCTCCAACGCCGTTTGGAGATTCACCCCGTGATCCAACCCTGCCAATTTCGGCTGAATCGATCTATCAACTGTTGCCCCATCGTTATCCCTTTGCGTTAGTCGATCGCATTATTGCCTACATTCCAGGGCAACGGGCGACGGGACTTAAGAATGTCACCATCAACGAACCGTTTTTTCAAGGGCACTTTCCCAACTACCCCATCATGCCGGGTGTCCTGATTCTAGAAGCAATGGCTCAAGTGGGAGGCTTTGTCACGACACAGCTACCCGGTATAGAAACAGGAATTTTTGTGTTTGCAGGAATCGACAAAGCTCGGTTTCGTCGCCCGGTTCGCCCTGGCGATCAGCTTGTGATGACAGCTGAATTAATGCATATCAGACAAAATCGTTTTGGAAAAATGAAAGCTTTGGCTGAGGTGGATGGGCAGCTTGCCGCAGAAAGTGAGCTTCTGTTTTCGATCCTTAAACATTGATGACCTATCTCGCAGTTGCTCCCTTTTCCTGACCCCATTTGTCTAACCCTATCCTTAAATAACACCAACCATTATGAAAATTCTGGCATTACCCTACGGAAATTCAGTTGCCCATGTCAGCCGTCTACTTGAAATTGCCAAAGTTTTGAGAGCGCGAGGCCATGAAATTATTTTTGCAGGTGAGGGTAAATGCCTCGATATTGTCGGGCATGAAAGTTTTACAGTTTTAGAGTTACTGGATGTTCCCTTTGAGCAAATAATCAATGCTTTCCGAACTACAAATTTTTCGTTGTTGTATGGTAATGCTTCCGAAATGGAGGCGTATGTTCAGGCGGAGTTGACGTTATACCAGCAAATCAAGCCTGATCTAGTGCTGACAGACGATCGCAGAACTGCTTCTATTTCAACTGCTATAGCCAATTTGCCCCATATCGCGGTTGTCAACGCCCACGTTACAAACTACAGCCAATTTCCTCTACTGCTTCCACTGCTGGGTTCCAGCGTTGGATACCCGTTGCCTGCACCTCTCAACACCTTGCTTTACCAAACCCAAGTTAAGATTGAGCGACAGGTCTATAACACCGCCTTGAAGGGCATTCAGACCGTTCAAAGAAACTACGGGCTGGAACCTGCTTTTGCCTATCAGGTTGCCCAGGGCAAAGATTTAACGCTGATTGCAGATATTCCCGAATTTACGCCTCTCCACAATCCACCCCAAACCTTTCATTACGTTGGTCCAATCACCTGGCAAAGCAGTTTGCCAGCACCCCAGTTTCTAGAACAATTTAAGTCTTACCCAAAACGGGCTTATCTTGTTTTAGGCAGCGGTGGCTTCAAAGAGTTTTTCAAATATTTATCGGTTTTTGAACGCTCAGATTTTGCGATCGCCATTGCGGCTGGAGAGTTGGTTCATGAAGCTCCGGCTCACCTACCCAAAAATGTTTTTGTAGAGAGATACATCAACGCCGATTTATTACTTCCCCATTGCGATGCCATTGTCTGTCATGGGGGCAATGGCACCGTCTATCAAGCCCTGAGACATGGCGTTCCTGTGATTGCCATTCCATTTCACAATGAGCAAGACTACAACGCTCGACGGGTTCAACAACTCGGACTGGGCAAGAGACTGTCTCACAAACGAATCTGGAAAGACTTTTCCCAAGTTATTGCAACACTTGAAGAGGTTGTTAACCAATCTAGCTACCGACAAGCCGCACAAGCATTTCAACAACAACTCAACCAGTGGAATGGTCCAGTGCGGGCAGCAGATTTTATTGAGGCGCATTTTAGAGAATGTTTGAGAAATCCTGCGATGGCTAGCAGAAGTTTTAAATCCCCGTAAAGTCCTTAAAAAGCGGACTTCCGCTCTGATTCCCTCATTGAGGAGGGTTAGGGAGAATCTCAAGGTTTTTCAGACATCCTCTTATCCACTACTCACCCACAACATCGTCAATATTCTTTTAATTACCCATGTCTTATCCAGCCCGTATTCACGTTGGAATTACCTGTCCTCCGGCGATCGGCCACTTAAATCCGATGATGGCCTTAGGGCAGGAGTTAAAGCAGCGAGGACATCGCGTGACATTTCTGCAAGTGCTGGATTTTGAAAACCCAATTCGAGCCAGTGGCTGTGATTTTTATGCGATCGCCCCTTCTGATTATCCCCCCGGCACCTCAGCCAACTTTTTTGCGAACTTGCGAAACTTGCGAGAACCTGCCGCAACCCGTTATTGGTTTGAGGAACAGCAGCGAGTCGCCGCAATTTTTTGTCGTGACCTTCCAGTTGCAATTCAGAACCTCGGCATTGATGCTCTGATTGTTGACCAGAATGAGCCTGCTGGAGCCACTGTAGCAGAGTATTTAGGGCTTCCCTTCGTATCGGTCAGTAATGGCTTAATGATGCAGCGAGAGCCTGATATTCCGCCTGTATTTACGCTGTGGAGCTACGAGAAAACGCAATGGGCACGACTCCGCAATCGGATGGTGCATGGCTGCGTAAACGCGCTCAGCCGTCCCTATAGCCAAGTTCTAGCGGCGTATCGACGCAAATGGAAGCTACCTCCTCTGCCACAAGGGGAAATCCTTTACGCCAATTCCAAATTGGCGCAGATTAGCCAACAACCTTCTGTGTTTGACTTTCCACGGTCACAATTGCCGCGACATTTTCATTACGTGGGTCCTTTGCGATCGCCCCACCCCCAACCCTACTCTCAGATCTGCTCGTTTCCCTTCTCCCAACTGACGAAACAACCGCTCATCTATGCCTCTTTGGGATCACTGATGCAAAATCAACAGGTATTCACCTGCATCGCCGCTGCCTGTGAGGGATTGAAGGCTCAATTGGTATTGACACACGGTGGAAGCCTCAGTGACAAGGAAGCTGCTGCTCTGCCGGGTTCTCCCCTGACAGTATCCTATGCGCCTCAGAGAGAACTGCTCGCCAGAGCAACCCTGACGATCACCCACGCGGGATTGAATACCGTGCTGGATTCGTTGACCTATGGCGTGCCGATGGTTGCGGTTCCCATTGCGTTCGAGCAACCCGGAATTGCTGCCCGAATTCGCTGGACGGGGGTAGGAGAGGTGATTCCAGGCGATCGCCTCAGCGTTCGTGGTTTACGGTCTGCAATCCAGCAAGTTCTAACCCTGCGATCCTACGGGCAAAAAGCACTCCTCGCTAAAGCTGCGATCGCTGCCAGTGGTGGGGTTACAAGAGCCGCAGACATTGTAGAACAAGCCATCTGGACTGGAGAACCTGTGATCAATCAGAGCATTTTCAACCAGCAAACAATTTCTCTTGAATCAGTAGGTTAAGAATTAACATGACGTTTATCAGTACTCGCGCAATTTTACTGTTCAGCTTCACATCTGGACTGACTGCGATTGCTACAGTATTAATTATTTATTTCTGTCTCTCTTATGTTTCCTTTGGAGAGTTGACCAGTATTGTTGTCGCTATTCTATTTATAACTATCTTGTACAGTCTGCTGATTCTAATCTATAGAATTTTTCTGATGTTTCTTCCCTTGCATGAAGGTGTCATTAAACCCGGATCAAAACTCGAATTTACTTATCATTTTTATCTGTTAAATTACCTGATCTTTTTTAATTCCCTCACAAAAACTCACGTCATTCCTATTCCACTCAGGCGTTTGATATACCAGCTTCTGGGTGCAACCTTTGGTAAACATTCTTACTGTTCAGGCGCAATTCTCGATCCACCATTAACGCGAATAGGAAGCCACTCACTTTTAGGGCATGACTGCGTTGTGTTTGCTCATGCGATTGAGAGCGATCGCTTGTTATACCATGCCGCTATCCACATCGGTAATCACGTTACGGTAGGGGCAAAAGCTATTATTATGCCAGGTGTGACAATTGAAGATCACGCGATTGTGGCAGCAGGAGCAGTGGTAACGAAAGGGACTGTGATCGGTAACGGAGAATTGTGGGCGGGCGTTCCTGCAAAGCGAATCAGAAGATTATTTTGAAAGCATCATGTTAGTTTACGATATTCAAGATCTTGTTAAAACCTATCCGGGACAATCCAAACCCGTCAACGATCGCATTACCCTACAAATTGAGGAAGGGGAAATCTTCGGCATTCTGGGCGATAACGGGGCAGGAAAAAGTACCCTGGTTCGGCAAATGGTGAATTTGTTAACCAGTAGTGCCGGAACCATTCAATTTTTAGGTAAAGACATCACGACGATTCCCGATGTTGTCAGAATGAATGTCGGTTATATGCCGCAGGAAAGCGGTGCTGTGAAGAATTTAACGATCGCAGAAAGCCTTTACTTTACAGCGCATTTACGGGGAATGAGCCGTCGAGACGCCCGTGAGGAATGCGATCGCCTGCTGCATCAGTGGAAGATGGTTGAGTTGCGCGATCAGCCTGCGGCTCGGCTATCCGGCGGGCAACTGCGATTACTGCGATTAGCGGTGACGATGGCAGGTTCTCCGCCTGTTCTGATTTTGGATGAACCGACCAACGACCTTGATCCACAACGGCGCAAACTGGTATGGGATAATCTGCGCCAACTCAACCAGAAACAGGGAACCACGATTATCTTTATCACCCATGACGCGATCGAGGCCGAGAAAGCTATCCAGCGCGTGGGGATTATGAGAGCCGGAACGCTAGTGGCGATCGGTCGTCCGCGTGATCTGAAACGCCAGGTCGATCGCCTGTTACGCCTGGAGCTATTCTTTGAGCCAGAGCATCCACCCACCCTGCCCGCAGACCTGACCTGTGATCACCCTGCTCCGGGACACTGGCGAGCGTTTCTGGAATGGCATCAAGTTGAGTCAACGCTAAACCGCCTTGACCTCACTCAAATTGACGATTTTCGCCTCTATTCCGCCACCTTAGAAGACCTGTATCTCCACTATGCTAGCAACTCGTAAACCCCTACCCCCCTTACCCCAACTGGTTGACTTGCTATGTATGGAGTTGAGCAACTGGCGCTGGTCATGGCAGGTGATGGCATTAACCGCAACGATTAGCCCCGTGTTGAGCATTGTTGCTTTAGGTAGTTTTGCTCCCAGAAATGACGTTGAAGCCGTTAATGCCATTCTTTCGGGAAGTTTAGTCATGTCTCTCATGTTTAGCAACCTGGGAAATGTGTCTACCCGATTCACCTATATGCGCTTCTCTGGCGCGTTAGATTATTACGCTACGCTCCCCATTCGGCGATCGCTGCTGATCATTGCCGTGGTGCTAGCGTTTTTTCTGCTGTCGTTACCGTCTTTGTTCGTCACCATTGTCTTTGGCACCTGGTTTTTAGACTTACCCTTAAACCTTCACCCATTGATTGTGCTGGTGATTCCACTCTGTGTTTTGCCGTTAGCTGGAGTTGGAGCTGCGATCGGCGCAAATGCTCCTAACCCAGAGGTGGGGGGCGGATTAACGCTGCTGGTCACGATGCTGGCGTTGTTTGTTGGACCTGTCCTCTTACCTGTCAGTCGTTTACCAGACGTGGTGCAAATAGTAGGGTGTTTTAGCCCTGCAACCTACGCAGCATCTGCTCTTAAACAAACACTTTTAGAACCACTAACTCATCGCATCATTGTTGATTTTATTGTGCTCATCAGTTTCTCGTTGTTGAGTTTTTGGTTAGTTGTTCGCAAGTTGAAATGATGTAGTAAGTCTACAATTGACTTTCTCTTATCCATCAATAAACCATCCTATAGCGGGAATGAATTTTGGCTTTATATGTGGAGACAAGATCATGGAATTTGACCAAGCCCTTGCAACCTGGAAAGAACAGATTGGGGAAGAATCCGTTTTGTGCGATCGCGCCACCCTCGATCGCTACGCTCGCAGCACCCAACCCCAGGGCACGCAACCTCGCGCCATTCTCCGTCCAGCTAATACCGTTGAGGTGTGTGCGATCGTGCAGACAGCCGCAACGTATGCCGTGCCGATTTACCCGATCAGTCGCGGACGAAACTGGGGCTATGGCGATGCCTGCGCGGTTACAGGGGGTCAGGTCATCGTGGATTTGAGCCGCATGAATCGCATTCTCGAAATTAACGAAACCCTGGCTTACGCGGTTGTTGAACCGGGGGTAACTCAGGGGCAACTCTACGAAGCCCTGAAATCCACATCACTTTGGATGGATGTCACCGGAGCCGGACCTGAAACCAGCATCTTAGGCAATACGTTGGAGCGGGGTTTTGGGCACACGCCCTATGGCGATCATTACCAGATGTCAGCGGGATATGAAGTCGTGTTGCCTGACGGACGCATTCTCACAACGGGCTTTGGGCATTATGACGAGGCAAAAGCGACGTACCTCTACAAAGCAGGGGTAGGTCCCGCTCTAGACGGACTGTTCACCCAATCTAATTTGGGCATTGTTACCCGAATGGGTGTTTGGTTGCTGCCCAAGCCTGCCTGTATGCAAGGCGTTGTCTTTTCGGTTGCAGATGAAGCGGGAATTGCCCCGTTAGTCGAAGCCCTGCGAGAGCTACGGTTGTCAGGAATTTTGCAAAGTACAGTTCATATTGGCAATGATTTACGGGTAATCTCCTCCGGCAGTCAGTATCCCTGGACGGAAACCAATGGCAAAACGCCCCTACCCGACCCGGTGCGCGAAGCCCTGTGTCGTCAGTTAAACATTGGAGCCTGGACGGGTTCAGGAGCTTTATACGGCACTCACCATACGGTTGCGGCTGCCCGTGCGGAAATTAAGCGGCGATTACGAGGAATCGCCCAGGTTCAATTTTTTGATGAAGCCCTCCTGGAATTGGGTCGTACTGTAGTCAAGGTAGGACAACCGTTTGGCATGTTCAAACAACTGGGCGATCGCATTGCGGCTGCCCAATCTGCCCTCGATTTGCTGACGGGAGTTCCCACCACTCGCTACCTCAAGGGTGCTGGATGGCGATCGCCCAATCCCGTTCAGGACAATAACCTTGACCCTTTGGAAAATGGTTGGGGGCTATTCTGGTTAGCTCCTGTGCTGCCGATGACGGGGGAAGCCGTTTTAGAGGTGTTGGATCTGGTGAAGCCGGAGTTTGAACGCTATCAGTTTGAACCTCAAATTACGTTCAGTGCCATTAACCCGCGATCGCTCTGTGGCATCATCACCATCACCTACAACAAACAAAATCTCGTAGAGGCAGAACAGGCAACTCGCTGCTATCACGCTCTCTTTGATCAACTCATGCAGCAGGGCTACATCCCCTATCGGGTAGGGACTCAATCGATGCAAGCCTTAGCTCAGGGATCACAAGTCTTTTGGGACGTAGCCCACCAAATTAAGCGATCGCTTGACCCCGACGAAATCTTAGCTCCCGGTCGATACAGTCCGCTTTCAGTCAGTGCCATCAGCACAACACCCCTAACGCACTCCTAACCGTAAGGCTTTGCTACCAACCAAATGCTTAACAGGGGGTGTGTTCTTCCGGAGTACACCTCCGTTTGCGCGTTTAGGGCTAATAGATATCGCAACCGAGGGATTGGTTAGAACGGAGTGCAGGGGTGGAACCCCTGGCTGGGGTGCAGACCTCGCACCCTCCTTGTATTAACTGTCTCGACCGTTGCTATACAAGCCATCGTTTTGGTCACGGGTAGCTTCATGACACCGTATGAATATCAAGTTGGAGGCAGTTTAGGACTGACCGCACCCAGTTATGTCGTCCGGCAGGCAGATGAAGAACTGTATGAGGCATTGCTGGCTGGGGAGTTTTGCTACGTCTTCAACAGCCGACAAATGGGTAAATCCAGCTTGCGCGTCTATACCAAACATCGGCTCCAGCAGGCGGGTTTTCGCTGTGCATCGGTTGATATGACCAGCATTGGCAGCGAAACCACAACGGTTGACCAGTGGTATCAAGGGATTGCGGCGGAACTGTGGCGCAGTTTCAATATGCAGGACATGGCTTCCTTTAAAACTCACTGGCAGAACGGTGACGCATTTTCTCCAGTGCAACGGTTGAGCAATTTTATTGAAGACGTCATTCTCAGACAAATCCCTGAGCAGAAAATTTTTATTTTTATTGATGAAATTGATAGCGTTTTAAGTCTCAATTTTCCGGTGGATGATTTCTTTGCGATGTTGCGCTTCTGCCACAACCACCGCTCAGATAATTCGGCTTTTCAGCGACTTTCCTTTGCTCTGTTTGGAGTAGCAACCCCGTCTGGGTTGATCAGCGATCGCACCCGCACTCCCTTCAATATCGGCAGAGCGATCGAACTACACGGTATTCAGTTTAATGAAGCTAAGCCTTTGCTACCGGGACTGGAGCAATGCTGCCTGTATCCTGAAAAAGTTCTAACCGAGATCTTAAATTGGACGAACGGACAACCTTTTCTAACGCAAAAACTGTGTCAACTCGTGGTTCAGGAATATCGCGGCTTAGATGCCACGCTCAGACCTCAATCCTGGATGGATGAGACGGCACTGGTGACGGGTGTGGTGCAGTCCAACATGATTGACAACTGGGAGGCTCAGGACGAACCAGAGCACCTCAAAACGATTCGCGATCGCCTGTTGCGCGATGAAAAGCAAGCGGGCATTGTGTTGGGTTTATATCAGCAGATCTTAGAACAGGGGGCGATCGCAGCGGATGACAGTAGCGAGCAGGTTGAGCTTTTACTATCCGGTTTAGTCGTTAAACAGGACGGGTACTTAAAAGTTAGAAATCGCATTTACGAACGAGTTTTTAACACCCCGTTAATTGAAAAGTATTTGGCAGGGCTACGTCCCTATTCAGCCTTACTGGATGCCTGGATCAAGTCTGACTACCAGGACAGTTCTCGCCTCTTACGGGGACAGGCTTTACAGGATGCTCAAACCTGGGCAGCGCATCATCGCTTAAGCAACTTAGACTATCACTTTCTCGCTGCCAGCCAGATCTTAGAACAAGCCGAACACCAGACCCAACTGGAAGCAGAACGAGCCAGAGCGGTCACTGCACGACTGATTCTAGAGCGCAAAAGTAACAATCGTCAAAAACTGTTGATCGCTATTATTAGCGTTGCGCTGATGCTGGCGATGACGTTTGGTTCAGTAGCATTCGACCAAAATCACAAATTGGCGAACAGCGAACTGCAAGCCAACATTACCTCATCAGAGGCTTTATTTGCCTCCAATCAGCGGTTAGATGCACTGCTCACTGCTCTACGCTCCTGGAAAAAACTGGAGGGATTGAGTAGAACTGATCCATCCACTCGCTTTCGGTTGGATCAGGCACTCCGGCAAGCCGTTTATCGAGCGGAGGAACACAATCGCTTAATTGGCAACGCCATTATCCCTGGTGTAGCCTTCAGCCCCGATGGCACCCAGCTAGCGTCGCCCGGTGCCGACAATACTGTTGTGATTTGGAAAACAGATGGGACGCGGTTGGCAACGCTCAATCGACATCAAAGCTGGGTGAAGGGGGTCGCCTTTAGCCCCGATGGTTCAGTCCTTGCCTCGGCTGGTCTTGATGGCATGATTCACCTCTGGCAACCCGATGGCACCTTTTTACGCACGCTGAAAGGGCATCAATACGGGGTAGAAGCGGTTGCGTTTAGCCCCGATGGTAGCGTGATTGCCTCCGCCGGACAAGATCAAACCATTAAACTCTGGCAACTCAATGGCACTCTGATTCGCACGCTCACAGGACATCAGGATAGCGTGCTGGCGATCGCCTTTAACCCCGATGGTCAGACCCTCGCTTCAGCCAGTCTCGACGGCATGATCAACCTGTGGCGGACGGATGGCACGCTGCTCCGAACGCTAGAGGGGCACCAGGATGGGGTAGAAGCGGTTGCGTTTAGCCCCGATGGTCAAACCCTTGCTTCGGCAGGACACGATCGGATGCTGAAGCTGTGGCGACTAGATGGTACCCTCCTGCACACTATGACAGGGCATGAAGACTGGGTACAGGCGATCGCCTTTAGCCCCACGGGAGAAATGATCGCATCCGCCAGTCGGGATACCACCGTCAAACTGTGGCGATCGGATGGCTCCTACATCCAAACCTTTCAGGGGCACCGAGATCAGATTTTTGGGGTTGCTTTCAATCCCGCAGGCAATATGATCGCATCTGCCAGTCGTGATGGAACGGTGCGCCTCTGGAAATTAGAAGGGAGTTGGCTGAAAGTTTTTCTGGGACACCGCACGGTTGTCATGGCAGTCGATATCAGTGCAGATGGCACCAAAATTGTCTCTGCCAGTGAGGACAACACGATTCGGGTTTGGGATCAATCTGGGCGACAGCTTCATACGATGGTTGATCACAATGGTTTGGCGATCGGAATTTCTATTAATGCAGATGGTACCGAAATTGTGTCAGGTAGCCCGGATGGCTCTGTCAACCTGTGGGATGCCAACCGGGGCACACTGCTCAAACGCATGGAAGGTCATCAGGACAGCGTTTGGGGTATTACCTTTAGCCCGGACGGTCAGACGATCGCCTCCACAAGCCAGGATCACACCGTGAAACTGTGGAGCCTGGATGGAACACTGCTCAGAACGCTGCATGGACACAACGCCGCCGTTTGGCCCGTCGCCTTTAGCCCCGATGGGCAAACCCTGGCAACGGGGAGTTGGGATAAAACAGTGAAGCTGTGGAGTATTGACGGTCGGTTGCTCAAAACGTTGCGTGGACACGACAGCGAGATCAATGACGTTGCCTTTAGTCCGGATGGGCGACTGATTGCATCCGCTGGACACGATCATACGATCAGACTTTGGAACACAGACGGCAAATTGCTCAGAACCATCGAGGGGCATACCAGTGGCGTCAAAGGAGTTACCTTCACTCCCGATGGCCAACACATTCTCTCCGGTAGTTGGGATAAAACGATTCGCTTCTGGACGATTCAAGGTCGCCTTCTGGCATCGTTAAACGCTCATCAAGGTTCAGTCTGGCATCTTGCCCTCAGCGCAGATGGCAAGCGTTTAGCGTCAGCCAGCACGGATAGAACCGTGATTTTATGGAACGTTGATCAAGTGTTGGAAATGAATACCGTTTTACACAATGCTTGTCAGTGGGTTGAAGACTACCTTAAAACCAGCCCAGAGATTTCAGAGAGCGATCGCCATTTGTGCGACAACATGCCAACGGCTTAATGAGTTATTGCCTCTCAGATTCCAAACGACCATCGACTAAGTGAATAATGCGATCAGCAATATCGAGAATGCGGTTGTCGTGAGTCACCATAACAATCGTGCTTTGTTGCTCGGATGCCAGCTTTCTAAATAAATTGACTACATTGCGTCCCGATTGCTGATCCAGAGCAGCCGTTGGCTCATCTGCCAGAATCAGTTGAGGACGATTGACCAGGGCACGGGCGATCGCTACCCGTTGTTTTTGCCCACCTGAGAGAGAATCAGGCTTATAATCCACTCGATGCCCCAGCCCCAACTGTTGCAACATCGCAACTGCCCGCGCCCGTTTTGCAGAAGTATTGCGATGGAGTTGCACAGCCATCTCTACGTTTTGAGTGGCTGTCAATGATTCAAACAAGTTGTGAGCCTGAAAAATAAAACCCATGCGACGGCGCACGTCAACCATCTGAGCATCGTTCATTCCACACAACTCTCGACCCATAACTTGCAGACTCCCCTGCCGCACGCTTCGCAGTGCCCCAATCAAGCTGACCAGCGTCGTTTTACCTGACCCAGACGGGCCTGTCAGAATGACAATTTGTCCTCTGGGAATACTGAGATTGATGTCAAACAACGCCTGCTTGCGGAGTTCGCCCTGCCCAAAATAATAGTTCAAATGGCGAATGTGTACTGCAAGAGTTGGACGATTTGAACGTGCCTGCATTGAAGGCATTCGGTTCTTAAGCATGAGCGATTTATTTGCAAAGAATTAGCCAAACACTTCTGCGGGGTCGGTTGCCTGTACTTTACGAACGGCGATCGCACCCGATATTAAGCACATCAGAACTGTTAACACAAACTGCGTTAATACTCGTTCCACCGTTAGCGCAAACAGCAAGCCTGTTGACTGAGCCGCAAGATGATATAACAATGCGCTTACAAGCAATCCGGGGACAAAACCCAGGATTGAGAGAATCAGTGCCTCTTGCACCACGACACTTAATAGAAACCGATTCGTGTATCCCATCGCTTTCAACGTGGCGTATTCTGACCCGTGATCTGCAATGTCGGTGTAGAGAATTTGATAAACCAACACACTTCCGACTGCAAACCCCATTCCTGATAACAAGGTAAATACAAATCCAATACTCGTGTTAGTTTGCCAATACGTCCGTTCCTGTTGGGCTAATTCGGCTTTTGTTAGAACAAAAACATCATCCGGAAGATGTTGACGCAGGGTTAACACAAACTGATGAATATCAATTCCGGGAATGGTTCTAATTAATCCAATATCAACACCCTCGGTAGCTTGAGGGCGAAACGGTGCAAAGATATTCAGGAACGTCTGTTCACTTGTGATGATATTGCCATCTGCCGACGAAAAATCCGTTCCTAAGGTAAATGCGCCCATCACTTTAATATTGCGTCCTGCCAACTCGGTCGTTACACCTGCCGTTGCCGTTCCGACTTCCTGGCGCGATCGCCGATCCATTAAAACGGTGTTGGTCAACCACAAGCGATCGCGTTGAGTCTGCACCTCCGTAAGATTAAACACTGCATCAGAGGGATTAAAGGCGAGTACGCGCACGGTACGCCCCATCTTGGTCACTGGATTTTTCCAATCAGCCAATTGAATATACAGTGGATAAACTGCCTCCACACCCCCAAAACTTTGGGCTTGATAGAGCCGCTTCAGGGGAAATGTTTCAGCTGCTGCCAGACGCGATCGCAAAGTACTGATAATCACCAGGTCAGCATTCAGGTGTTCAACTAATTGCACCTGACTGTCATACAGTGCGTTCTTAAATCCGGTAAACATAAACATGAGCAGCACTGCAAACGCAACACTCGCCAGCGAAGTCATCAACTGCGCTCGATTGTGAATCAAGTTGAGCCACGCTAACGGGACTTGATGAGTGCTAAACATGCATTCACACCCCCTGGTTTTATTTCCAAACCCTATCTGTGAATAGCAGTACTAAGTAACTGGCAGAATTAAACATCAGAAATTAAATCTTTTATCATCCGCTGTGTGGGCAGAAGGTTCTTTGGATTTCATATTAAATTGGCTCTACGTGCTTAAAAAGAACTGTGTCCACCTATGAGCTTTCGTTCGTAATCTGATCAATACAGTACAGAACTGCTAATCTTCATCCAATCTAAATGGATTTTTAGAAGGTTGTCCAGAACAAAAGTTAGTTAAAAGTAAGGTTTCAATATTACATGATCAAACAGGTAATATTACTTTTTTGGAGGTTGCTCTACTAGAATGTAAGTGACTGTAAGGTAAGTATCATATCTCAGAATCTCAACACACTTCCAACCAGTCAAAAACCAGACTCAAGTTATTCTAAATTGACTAAAGATTATAACAATGGGTTCCAAAGAATTCTTTTGTCAAAAATAGATTTGTTATAGTGATTTTGAAAGTGATGGTAAGAACTGATATGCAGTTGGGTATAACTAAGTTGGACATCTCAACAGTAGCAAAATAGAGATGTTTGAAGAGTTATAGAAAGCATTGATTTTAAGCATGGGGTGCTCAAGATTAGCTCTTCGTATTTCCCTCGTCTTGCAGCGTAACGAGATATTCCACTCACCTCACAAGCTTTTGAAGGCAAATCTATGCTATCCAGGCGACTACTTGCCTCCCATTTCGATCGCTTCGATGAACTGCTTTGTAATCAGGGCACCTTTCAACCTACCACCCATTCCTCAATATCTCTAACAAAGGCTAAAAGCCAGCTAAACCAAGGCTATCCACCAACCCACTCGCAATCTACAACATCCAATGATGTTGAACCAGTTGCATACAATGCAAAAGACAAAATCGTGGGTTATCTCTCACTTCTAGAATCATTTATGGATATTCTGGAGCAAAATCTGAAACGGAATTTAGTGTTTCAGGCTGAAACTGAAATTGGCACGGATCTGGTCAATCAAGCAGAAAAGTTTCTCTCACACCATACTCACCGTTCTACATCAGAAGAGAATATCAGCATTATTCACTCTGTAGCCTCTGTTGTATTGGTGAGTGCTGTTTTAGAGCGCATCCTGCGACTGCTAGGGCGAGAAAAGCTTCAATCAATGTCAATATATGGCGCGGATGACTTTGAGCAACTCAATCACCTCATCAATGGTTTGGAAGATGTCAAAGTGATTGATTCATCAACCGCTCAACAGATTTGTTTCTGGTTGAGTTTACGAGAAAAAGTGGTGATGAATCAGCCAGAACAACTTGATCCGGCTGATATTCAACACATGATTGGAGGCACTCGCACCTTACTGGAAACCGTTGTTAAACCTGCATTTACTTAAGAGCCTAATTATTCCAGGAGCAAAACCAGCATGAGCCGTCAAGGATCTGTACAACTCAAGCCACTTCATCAAAAAATCGGGCAAACCCTTGGATTTGTTTTAGCCATCACGACTGGGGTTGGCGGAGGATTGACGGTGTTGCAGTGGCGATCGCTGCAACAGGCTCCCGTTCCAGTGACGGCAGACATCCCCTCTGAACCAACGGTCGTTGTGGCGTTGGGACGAATCGAGCCAGAAGGCGAGGTGATTAACGTTGCAGGTTTAACGGGCGAGAAGGTTAAGGAGCTTTTTGTTGAAGAGGGAGATGTTGTTGAGAAGGGCAGCGTTTTAGCTCATTTAGATGCCTATAATGAGCGGTTAGCCGAGCGCAACTATGCCGAAAGCCAATTAATTGAGGCACGGAATCAGTTACGGGCTGAAACTCGCTTTGGCCAAGCTCAAATTCAGGAAGCACGGACTCGTTTACAGCAGGTCGATCGCCCCCAATCCCTGCAAATCCAGGCTCAACAGGATGCTGTGGATCAAGCGAGAGCACAACTCGATCTGGCAGAAATTAACTTAACCCGCTATCAGAACTTGTATCAGCAGGGGGCAATTCCTCGGATTCAACTCGATGAACAAATGACTAAAGTGCGGGATGCTCAGGAAACGTTGAGCCGCGCTCAAACCACGATGGCTCAATACATTGCTCAACAAAATACTGCCGTTAACAATGCGATCGCTCAGGTTGGCTCTGCCCAAACTAATCTGGCGCGATCGCAACTACAAACTCAAGTTGAGGTGGCTGCCCGTAACTTACAACTGGCAGAGGAACGGTTAGAGCGCACCATTATTCGATCACCCCGGCAGGGTCAGGTGCTCAACGTCATCACTGATCCGGGTGAAACAATTAGTGATCAGGGCATCTTACAAATGGGCGATACTCGCCAGATGTATGTGATTGCCGAAGTTGATGAAGCCAATATCGGTTTGGTTGCTGTAGGACAACGAGCCACCATTAGCGATCGCAACGGTACTCTTGAAACGCCTCTAACGGGGCAGGTCGATAGAATTGGCAGACAGGTTTTAAGGAATCAAGCGTTGGATAGTGACCCGACTGCCAATGTGGATAGGCGCATTATTGAAGTCCGAATTCGACTCGACCAGAGTAACGCTGTTGCAGCACTCACCAATCTCCAAGTGGATGCTGAGATTCAAGTGAGAGAGCCTGTTCACTCACCAGAGCAAGAAGTAAACAGGACTGATAACACGGTTCCTTAGGCGAACGGAGCGGCCCACTTGAAACATAAACAGTTGAGCATGGTGTGCAGCAATCTCATATTAAGTGAAGCAATCCTATGGCAACGACAGCACTTTCTGAAGACATAAAACAAGATATGGCAAGCATCGATGGCACACCAGCCAATCACTTTAGTGATGCCTTTGATAGTTCTTTTAATGATGTATCAGATGAAGAATTTGTAACGGATACCCCTGAACAAACATCCCTATTTCTAGCTGCAAAACTGACTGCCACCAGCATAGTGAGTTTGATGGCAACCTGTGGTATTGGCTCTTTGCTGACCAATCAAACCACTGTCCAGGTCAATCCTGTCGTTGAACCTGCCACCTCACCTGACATCACAGCCCCAACTCCAGATCGCCGCACTCCTACAGCAGCGATCGCCCAACCTACCGTTCCTACCATACCAGAACCTTCTAACTCAGTTGAGTTTTCCTCGTCTCAGAAAACTCAGCAATTAGTGGAAAGTACTTTGACTGAATACCACGCACTACTGCAAGACAGCCTGACAACAAATCCCCCTGCTATAAGACCTGCACCACCAGTGTCCACCTCTCCTCAACGTGTAGAAAGCCTCTCAAGTGACGCACCAGATCAACTACGTCAACCGGAATTAAATGCTGCAATTACAACTACCCAAACTGCATCACCTACTATTCCACCTGCTTTAGCAACGCCATCTCCTGAAGTCCCTCCTCCGCTTGCATCTGCCGAACTTACATCCCCCGAACTGATATCGCCTGAACTGATGCCTCCCAATACCACATCCTCCAATGCGATTTCTCCCGATCTACCATCTGTCTCAGCTAAACCTCCATCATTGAAGTTCTTTCCGCATCCCCCGAACTGATACACCCTGGTGAGGTGCGGTGATTGAAACGCATCCAGACTCTAGAGCCATATGAACAGACACATTTCCTATCCACTTATCGCTATTGGTATTGGTACCTTCATCACCACTGCTCCTTCCAGATCTGCTGATGCGCTTCCATCACCCAATGTCTCTTCTAGTGATGAGGATGCTGTATCTATCTCAGCAAAGCGATTGGTTGCAACAGAGACTCAATCTCGTGTTGAGCAACACACACCAGAAAGAATGGTTGAGAGAATATATCCTGTTTCTTTTACGAATGAAATATCTTTCTATCCTGCTGAATTTATAGTCGAAGGATCTGTTCGGTTAACAAGGCTCACATCACAGTCTGCACGAGAGTCAACAGAAGTCATTATAGAAAAACCAACAGGGGCGATCGCCCCCGGTGAAGTACCACCGATGAGAAAAGTGGGTTCTGCCATTGAAAGTGATCCAATCCTTGAAACAGTTCAATCTGTAGAAAATCAAGCCATTGAGACAGCACAACCCATTGATGAAGCAACTCCCACGATTGAATCTGACACGATTGAATCTGACACTATTGAAGCTAATACTGTTGAAGCTAATACCGTTGAATCTGACACTATTGAATCTGAGAGTTCTGCATCCACACCTCTCGATCCTGATAGCAATCCCCTCTTTGTCCCAACTCAACCCGAACAGGTGCGAATTGTTGACACCCAAGCCATCACCCTGGAACAGGCTGTGGAGTTAGCGTTTCGGAATAATCCCGAATTGCAAATTGCTACTCTGGAGTTGACGAGAAATCAAGCGGCTGTACGAGAAGCCAGAGCAGCCCTGTTACCGACCCTTGATTTTCGGTCAGGTTTGACAATTCAAGAAACTCAGGAAAATAGCTTAACCGACCAACTATCCCAACTTCTTCCGGAGCAAGATCAACCAGAACAGGACGACGCAGATATTAACGTGCAAGGCACGCTGCGGCTTGATTACGATCTCTACACGGGTGGGCGGCGATCGGCTTTAATTCGTGCGGCGGAGGCTAGAGTCCGTTTGCAGGAGCTACAGGTGGAGGTGGTTTCTGAACAGTTACGCCTGGATGTAACTTCAGATTACTACGACCTGCAAGAGGCAGATGAGCAAGTCCGCATTGCCAGAGCCTCGCTGGTAGAGGCACAGCAGAACTTACGAGATACTCAAGCACTCGAACAGGCGGGAGTCGGAACCCGTTTTGATGTGTTGCAATCTGAGGTGAATCTTGCCAACATTCAGCAGGAACTCACTCAAGCATTGAGTGTTCAACGCACTGCACAACGCCAGTTAGCCCAACGACTCAATCTCGCTTCTCAAGTTGACATTGCCACGGCTGATCCCATAGCACCGACAGAAGCCTGGGAGTTGAGCCTGGAGGATAGCATCGTGCTGTCCTTTCAAAATCGAGCAGAACTGCAACAACAACTGTTGCAACGGGAGATCAATCAGGAACAGCGACGGGTGGAACTGGCGCAAAACCGTCCTCAAGTGTCGTTATTTGCTCAATACGATGTGTCTGATGTCCTGAATCGGGATGAAGACGTTGATGGAACCTATAGTTTTGGAGTGCAGATGAGCTGGCAATTGTTCGATGGGGGTGCATCCAGGGCAAGAGCCGATCAATCGGAGACAGACATTCTCATTGCAGAACAACGATTTGCAGATACACGCAATCAAATTCGGTTTCAAGTTGAAGAGGCATTCCTGTCTTTACAAGCCAACCAAAACAACATTAATACAGCTCAATTGGCGATCGCCCAGGCAACAGAAGCGTTGCGGTTAGCACGTTTGCGGTTTCAAGCAGGGGTGGGGACGCAGACGGATGTGTTGCGATCGCAGACGGAGTTAACGCGAGCACAGGTCAATTTGCTACGGGCAACCCTGGGCTACAACCGATCGCTGGTTACCTTGAGACGAGCCGTCAATTATTCAAGGCAGTCTCCGCGTCCCCAAGTTGTCACGATTTAGTAACTCATTTGAACATTTGCAGAATCTCAGAGGTTGAGATGATTGTAATTTCTACTGTTATTCCCGATGTTTTAGTGATTGAACCTAGAGTCTTTGAAGATGAGCGTGGATTCTTTTTGGAAAGCTTTAATCAAAGCAAATTTTTAGAAAGAACTGGGCTCAACTTCACCTTTGTTCAAGACAACCATTCACGCTCAACACAACATGTTTTGCGTGGCTTACATTATCAAATTCAACATCCTCAGGGAAAACTCGTTCGTGTCGTCGTGGGAGAAATTTTAGATGTGGCAGTTGATATTCGTCGCAGTTCTCCCACCTTTGGGCAATGGGTCAGTTGTGTTTTAAGTGCTGAGAACAAACGTCAGTTGTGGGTGCCCCCCGGTATGGCTCACGGGTTTTTAGTGATGTCAGAGGTGGCTGAAGTGTTGTACAAAACTACCGATTATTATGCCCCTCAATACGAACGCAGCATTGTATGGAATGACCCAGACTTAGCGATCGCCTGGAACCTTACGACATCCCCGATTCTGTCTCCTAAAGACAAAAACGCAGTCCCTTTGAAAGATGCTGAGGTGTATGTGTGATGCGGATTCTTTTAATAGGTAAACATGGGCAGTTGGGGCATGATCTGCTCCCGGTGTTAATGGCTGTGGGGGAAGTGCGTGCCGTTGGGCGAGAAACGCTAGATCTCGAAAATCTATCTGCGATTTGTCAGCTTCTCAAGCAGATTCGCCCCACGATCATTGTGAATACGGCAGCGTACACGGCGGTCGATCGCGCTGAAATTGACTTAGAACGGGCGAATGCTATCAATGGTATAGCCCCAACCGTGATGGCTGAAGTTGCCCAAAATCTTGGCTCGGCTCTAATTCACATTTCTACTGACTATGTGTTTGATGGGAAGAAAAACACGCCCTATCTAGAAGACGACATTACCAAACCGATCAACGCCTATGGTCAATCCAAACTGTTAGGCGAACAAGGGGTGCGACAGATGTGCGATCGCCATGCGATTTTGCGAACAGCCTGGGTCTATGGAGCCAATAGCAAAGGCAACTTTGTCAAAACGATGTTGCGATTAGGAGCCGAACGGGAGGAGGTGTCAGTGGTGATGGATCAGGTGGGTTGTCCGACCTGGACGGGCGATCTGGCTCAGGCGATCGCTCAATTTGCCTTTCACCTCCGTCCTGACTCGCCCAACCCGCCAATCGGCATCTATCACTACACCAATAGTGGTGCGATTAGCTGGTATGACTTCGCAGTTGCCATATTTGAAGAAGCGGCGTTAATGGGCTTTCCACTTAAAATCCAACGGGTCATCCCAATCTCCAGTGCGGACTATCCCAGTCCAACGGTTCGCCCTGCCTATTCCGTTCTGTCGGGTCACAAAACATCTGCTCGTTTGGGTAGCCCTGCTCCTTATTGGCGGCACTCGCTACGCCAGATGCTCAAACAACTGTCCAAAGCATTCTATAGCACCTCCCAGGCGAGTTAAGGAATGTCGGAGTTCCCCTATGCCCCCATCCTCACGATCCCCTTGCTTGCTCTAGCCAACATGCCATTTTCGGCGTTGCTGAATGCAAATACGATTCTCGAAACCTGACCGCTGCTGTGCGGGTGTTTCGCGAAACGCTCCTCCGAAATTCATATGTTGGATCAGCAACACCCAATTTCAACAACACCCAATTATTGATGTCTACTGCTCTTTCCCTCATGGAACCCTTATGAAAGCAATCATTCTCGCTGGTGGCAAAGGAACACGACTTCGCCCCCTCACGTACACGGGGGCAAAGCAACTGGTGCCAGTCGCTAACAAACCCATCCTCTGGTATGGCATTGAGGACTTAGTCGCCGCAGGCATTGTAGATATCGGGATCATTATCAGCCCTGAAACGGGGGCAGAGGTTCAGGCAAAAACGGGAAGTGGAGAGCGGTTTGGGGCAAACATTACCTACATCCTTCAGGATCAACCTGCCGGGTTAGCCCATGCTGTCAAAGTCGCGCAGCCTTTCCTGGGAGATTCGCCATTCATCATGTATCTGGGTGATAACTTGGTGCAAAGCGACCTCACTATTTTTCTGGATGAGTTTAAATCTAAACATCTGGACGCACTAACCCTGTTGTGCCCTGTGGTTAACCCGACTGCCTTTGGAGTTGCCAGAATAGACGAAAAAGGACGGGTCTTACAACTGATCGAGAAACCCAAAGACCCTCCCTCAAATTTGGCGTTAGTTGGCGTTTATCTCTTCAATGCGACGATTCATGGGGCGATCGCCAACATTCAGCCCTCCGCCCGTGGAGAACTGGAGATCACCGACGCAATTCAATACTTAATTGAGCACAACCACAACGTAGAAGCCCGACAGATACAAGGTTGGTGGCTTGATACCGGAAAGAAGGACGACTTGCTAGAAGCGAATCGGGTAATTTTAGACACTTGCCTGGTCACTGCCAATGATGGTGAGGTGGATGACAGCAGCCAGATCATTGGACGAGTACAGATTGGCAAAAACACAAAGGTTATCAGCTCCATCATTCGAGGTCCGGTGGTGATTGGGGAGAATTGTCACATTGAGAACTGCTTTATCGGTCCCTACAGTAGTATTGCGGATGAGGTGGCACTGATCCACGCCGACCTGGAACACAGTGTTTTGCTAGAAGGTGCAAACGTGACGGGCGTTCGTCACCGCATTGTCGATAGCTTAATCGGGCGACGAGCCCAAATTAAAGAAGCTCCTCAACGCCCTAAAGCGTTGCGATTCATGATTGGAGATGACAGTCAAATCGAAATGATTGAATGATTTGTGTTTGGCTGAACGTGACTCAAACTACTTAGAACGCTATGACCCTTGCACAAAGGCAACCCCACACCATTCTGATCACAGGCGGAGCAGGATTTATCGGCTCCAACTTTGTTCACTACTGGTGCAACCACTATCCGGGCGATCGCGTCATCGTGCTCGATGCACTGACCTACGCTGGTAATCTCAACAACTTAACAGATTTAGACACCCGTCCCAATTTCCGATTTGTCAAGGGGAATATTTGCGATCGCCCCCTTGTCAGCCAACTTCTCACGGAAGAAGCCATCGATACGGTGGTACACTTCGCCGCAGAGTCGCACGTCGATCGCTCCATCTTGGGACCAGATGCGTTTATCCAAACCAATGTCGTCGGGACATTCACGTTGCTAGAAAGCTTTCGGCATCACTGGGTAGAACGGGGTAAGCCAGAGGGCGATCGCTTCCTCCATATCTCAACCGATGAGGTCTACGGCAGTTTAGGGTCAACTGATTCCGCCTTCAACGAAAGAACAGCCTATGCTCCCAATAGCCCCTACTCTGCCTCGAAAGCAGGCAGCGATCACCTGGTGCGGGCTTACTTCCATACCTATGGAATGCCGACCCTCATTACCAACTGCTCCAACAACTACGGTCCTTACCACTTTCCCGAAAAGTTGATTCCCCTGATGTGCATCAACATTCTGCTGGGAAAACCTCTGCCCGTGTATGGAGATGGGCAGAATATCCGGGATTGGCTCTATGTAGAAGACCATTGCAGCGCATTGGATCGAGTTCTGCACCACAGTCCTCCGGGGGAGACTTACACCATCGGTGGTAACAACGAAGTCAAAAACATTGACCTGGTGACAATGATCTGTAATCTGATGGATGAATTATCACCAGAGTTGCCTGTCCATCCGGCAAAGCAATTGATCACCTTTGTCAAAGATCGCCCAGGGCACGATCGCCGCTACGCCATTGACTCCACCAAACTGCGAACTCAGTTAAATTGGCAACCCTCTGTTACCTTAGAGGAGGGATTACGCCGCACTGTGCAGTGGTATTTGACAAATTCTAATTGGTGGCAACCCTTACTATCGGAGGAATATCAGGCATATTACAAAACCGTGTATACCTGATGTTATAGGTGTTCAAATTAACCAATTTCACCAATTATCCTGAGCAACCAGCATTTCGCCTGAAATAAGGTTTGAGTTTAATCAGAGCATTTACCTTACTAAGCTATAGTCTTACGCACATACGTTAGAGAAAAGGGGTTATGGGATTTGCCCTAGCCAGGACTTCCACCCCTGTACCCCGTCCTCATACGGATGAGTACGGCTATATGTATCAGATTAAACAGTTCAAAAAGAACATGGATGACCAACTCTAATCCAGCCTGTGCTGGATTTGCTCCTCCCTAACCCTCCTTTAAGGGGAGGGGATCGGAGCGGAACTCCCTGTCCTGGCAGAGATGATTATAGCTACATCGGGAAAACTTTAGGTGCGAGTTTTACGTTTTTATGGTTGTTGAAGAGGCATTGGTTATTGTTGATAAGTTGTTATCGCCAAATCATTTAAGCTCTGTGCAAGAAATGATTTTACGCAAATGTTGGGAAGGGCGAACCTATGACGAAATTGCGGTCAGTTCTCGCTACACGCCCGACTACATTCGTGTGGCAGGTTCACAACTGTGGCAAATGCTTTCTGAAGCGACGGGTGCTAAAGTCACAAAACATAACTTGCGCTCTAGCTTAATTCGCTGGCAACACAACCAGACTCAAACCCTCAAGCATGAATTTCAACCCTACACAGGCGAAGTGCCTGAAGGTCCAGTCCCATTGGAGTCTCAATTCTATATTGAACGTTTACCACTGGAAGGGCGTTGTCGTGAAGAACTGGCTAAACCCGGTTCTCTGATTCGGATCAAAGCACCCGGTCAGTGGGGAAAAACTTCGATGATGATGAGACTGTTAACTCATGCGAAGTCTCTCGACTATCAAATTGTACGATTAAACTTTCAACAAATTGACTGGACACTCTTGTCGGATCTGAATCGCTTCATGCGATGGTTTTGTGTTTATTTAACGCAACAGCTTCAGCTAGAAACAAAACTGGATGACTATTGGGATGCTGATCTGGGAAGTAAGGTGAGCTGTACAAATTATCTGCAATATTACCTGTTACCCCAGCTTCAATCTAACTTTTTATTAGCGATCGATGAAATGCATCGTATCTTTGAAGCTTCTGCGGTGGCGCGTGATTTTTTGCCTTTGCTGCGATTTTGGTATGAGGAAGCAAAACAGCAGGAGATCTGGAAGAAGCTTCGTATCATCGTAGCCTATTCTACCGAAACGTTTATCCCACTCAACCTCAACCAATCCCCGTTTAATGTGGGTTTACCAGCCATCCTGCCAGAGTTCAGTCTGGAGCAAATTGCAGAATTAGCGCGTCGCTACGGCATTGAGTGGATGAGCAATGAGACGAAAACAAAAGATTTAACGGCTCTGCAAAACATCACTCAGGGACATCCCTATCTCGTGCGACTTGCCCTCTATAAACTGGCACAAAAAGAGGTAAGTTTCGGGCGTTTAATTCAGGAGGCAACAACAGAAGCTGGAATCTACAGTGATTATCTCCGTAGCCGATTGATCATTCTACAAACTCAGCCTGAATTGGGGCAGGCATTTAAGAAGATTGCTGCGATCGACCATCCAACTACGATTGAGCCGTTACTTGCATACAAATTATCAAGCCTGGGGTTAGTCAAACATTTGGGAAATGAAGTGTTACCCAGTTGTGAATTGTATCGTTTTTACTTCCGCGATCGCCTCCGTTAAGTTTGACGCATTGACTCTAAAAAATTTCAGCAGGATCAGCCTGCAACGCTTTGCGGACAGAAATCAGCCCAGACAAGATACACATCAGCAGTGTCAACGTGAACACCAGCATCACTCGCTCTGAACTCATGGCGATCGGTAACCCACCATTTGTAGACCATCGTGTGATCTGATAGAGCACCAATGCAATTAGTAATCCGGGTACAAAGCCAAGTGTTGCTAAAAGACTCGCTTCTTCCACAATCACCTTGAAGAGATAGCGGTTTCTGTAGCCAATCGCCTTTAACGTAGCGTATTCGGGCAAATGTTCTCGCACATCTGTGGTCAGAATTTGATAGACGATCGCCGTTCCCACCATAAACGAAACCGCAACTCCCATATTGAAGATAAAACCCGTTGAAGTGGTTTGAATCCAAAATCGGTTTTCACGAGCAATTGCCTCTGCTTTCGTCAACACTAAAACATCATTGGGCAATCGAGAACGAAGCGTTGCCGCGATCGCCTCTACTTGATCGGGCGATCGCACTTGGATTAGCCCCAACTGAATTTGATCGGGATGCTGCATTGGAAATAAGCGGAAGAAATTTTGAGTATTGACAGCTAACGTGCCACTGGCAGCAAACCCACTTCCCAGAGTAAATTCACCGCTAACAATGACTCGTTTTTTGTTTAACTCCATGACATCGGATGGCTCATATCCCAGAGGAGGATTAGAGAGGCGATCGATCAAAACTGCATCAGGGCGATTGAGTGTCGTTACGGCTTGAGCGGGCTGCAACTCTGGTAGCAGAAACACGGGTTCATAGGGATTAAATCCATACACCAGAACTCTCTGATTGGAGCGAGTAACGGGATTCAACCACTCCACCATCGTCAGATAAAGTGCCATCGTTTGCTCAACCCCCCCAATTCCCGCAGATTGGTAGAGACGAGTCCGAGGAAAGGGTCGAGATGCCGCAATCATTTCTGATTTAGGTGAGAACAGAAAAATATCTGCATTGAGTTGCTCATAAATCGAACTGGCTGTTTTAGCCACCGCTCCTAAAAAACCCAGATTCATGAACATCAGGAGAACGGCAAAGGCAACCCCTGCGATCGCCACTAACAAACGAGTCTTTTGATGAGTTAGGTTTGACCAGGCGAGGGGAACATTCATGCTTTGCAGGTGACTCGATTTATCAGCAGACAGACGTTCGCAAGTAAAGATACTCCTTTCTATTCAACAATAAGGAAAGTAGTTCAGATGTTATAAAAAGGAATGCGTTAAAGTAAGGTCAATTCGGGTCAAGCACCTGGCAAATCCATTTGCGGCTACAAAGGTTTATCCTGATGCAACCGTAACGCGAATTACGCCAGTGTTGCAGCTGACCGCAGTACCGAAGTGCTATTGACCACGCCTGATGAGCGTCATCTGATGGTGTTTGTAAACCCTGGCGACAACTTCTTTGCCCGCTTGCGCATCCACATCGGCAACGACTACTCTGTATCCCGCCTGCAAAAATTTGAGAACGGTTGCCTTATCAATTTCCTGCCCTCCCTCTGTTACGATCGCCACTTTAGGGTCATTCATGACAACACAACCCCCCTTTCCCAATACAACTAAAAAACACCCATCCACCCCTGTTCTATCCCTGTCTTGAGAAAAAGGTATTGAGAAAATGGAAGAAGTGCCTGAAACTTCTTGTTAGGAATGGGAATTAAATAAGTTCGATATTGGGTAGGGGCGGATTTTGTCGTCAAATCCATGGCAGGGCAGAGATTAGTCTGCTAAACCCGCCCGTACAGTTTGCGGATTTATTAAACCCACAATCCTTAGTAGATTGGTAGACGTTGAGGGTTCATGAAGATTATCGTGATTGGCAGTGGTTTTGGCGGGCTATCGGCTGCCATCCGACTACAGGCGCAGGGACATCAGGTCACGATCGTGGAGAAGCGGGATAAGCCCGGTGGTCGTGCCTACGTATTTCAGCAGGATGGATTTACCTTTGATGCAGGTCCAACCATCATCACGGCTCCCTACCTGATTCAGGACTTATTTGCGGTGAGCAACCGCAACCTCGAAGATTACATCACGTTGGTGCCGCTCGACCCGTTCTACAATGTCCGATTTGAGGATGGCTCTGTGTTCCACTACAATGGCGATCGCGATTATCTGGTGGAGCAGATTCGGCAGTTCAATCCAGGCGATGTAGACGGCTACGATCGCTTTTATCGGGCATCAGAGCAAGTGTTTGAGAAGGGACTGCCCCTGATGACTCAACCGTTTAGCCATTTCACCGACATGCTCAAAGTTGCGCCGGATATGCTGCAATTGCAGTCCTTTAAATCCGTAGCAGGCTTTGTCAATCAGTACATTCAGGATGCGCGACTACGGCAAGTTTTCAGCTTTCATCCTTTGTTAATTGGGGGCAATCCCTTTCAGAGCACATCGGTCTACGCCATGATTCACAAACTAGAACAGGCATTTGGTGTCTGGTTTGTCATGGGTGGTACAGGTGCGCTGGTACAAGGCTTTGTGCGGTTGTTTCAAGACCTGGGAGGAGAATTACGGCTAAATCACGAAGTCGCAGAGATTTTGATTGATGGCAAAACCCAACAAGCAACAGGCGTTGCTCTCAGAAGTGGAGATTTGCTTCAGGCAGATGCGATCGTCAGTAATGCGGATGTTGCCTCAACCTACCTCCATCTGGTTCCATCACAGTTTCGTCGCAAATATAGCGATCGCTACATACAAAATCTGCGCTATTCGATGTCATTGTTTGTGATCTATTTTGGGACTAATCGCTGTTACAACCAGATGGCACACCATGAGATCTTGATGGGTCCGCGTTACCGAGAATGGATGGTGGATCTGTTCGATCGCAAGCATCTGGCATCGGACTTTTCGCTGTATCTGCATCGTCCTACGGCAACCGATCCAACCCTTGCACCACCGGGTTGTGATAGCTGGTATGTACTGGCTCCCGTGCCAAATTTAGATGGGGCAACGAATTGGCAGAAGACAACTCAGCCCTATCGAGATGCCATTATGCAGTACTTAGAGCAACACTATCTCCCAGATCTGTCGCAGCACATTGTCACAGAACATATTGTTAACCCGCTCTACTTTCGAGACGAGTTAAATAGTTATAAGGGAAGTGCATTTTCAGTAGAGCCAACCCTGTTTCAATCTGCCTGGTTTCGTCCTCATAATCAAAGTGAAGATATCGCTAATCTCTATTGCGTGGGAGCCGGAACCCACCCAGGAGCAGGTCTGCCAGGAGTCATGAGTTCTGGAAAGATCGTGGCAGACATGATGTTATAGCAACTGTCAAGACAGTTGATAAAGGGGGTGTGGAGGCTGCGCCCCCAGCCAGAGGTTCCATCCCTGCACCCCGTCCTAACCAACCCCTCGGTTGCTATAGGATTGCCGTAGACTAACCGTAATGGGGATCGTTATCGATCGCATTCAAAATCGCAGTAACCAGTTGTTCTGGCTCTACAGGTTTCGTCAGGTGTTGCCGAAATCCAGCTCGCAGCGATTCTTCTTGTCGAGCTTCACCAGCATAGGCAGTCAACGCGATCGCCGGAATTTGCTTGTCCGGATGAAGCAATCGCACCTGTTGCAGCAATTCATACCCATTCTGCTCTGGCATCGCAACATCGCTAAGTAGGATATGAGGTTGAAAGTACGGCAATTGTTCTAGAGCAGTGGGGGCATTAGTTGCCGTCTGCACAACAGCACCATACTCCTCCAGAATAAAGGCAGCGAGATTGAGAACATCTGGTTCGTCGTCTACCAGCAACACTCGAATATCATTCAGGGGTTGCTCAGAGGGAAGAGCGGATTGATCACGTTCCCACCCGTCTACCCTTTCAGGCTCGCCTGCATCCGGTTTTCCAGGTTCTTGGAGTGGCAGTTTTACTGTAAAGGTCGCTCCCTGACCTTCTCCTGCACTTTCTGCTGTCACGCTACCGTGGTGCATTTCCACCAAATATTTGGCGATCGCTAACCCTAACCCCAATCCTTGCTTTGTAGTTGTATCTTGCTGATCCTGCCGAAATCGATCGAAGATATGGGGCAAAAACTCAGGGTTGATGCCTTTCCCAGTATCACGGATTTGAAGTTGCACCTGGGAGTCGGATTGAGTCAACTCAACTTGAATGTGCCCACCCTCCGGTGTGAATTTGATCGCATTAGCCAGTAGATTCAAAACAATCTGTTGGAGACGATGCAAATCTCCTAAGACAGGTTCAACCTGCTGTCGCTGCATCTTTAACAGAAGCCCTTTTGCTTCTGCTGTTGGGCGCACGGTTTCTACCGCCACTTCGATGACTTCCGCTAAATTGGTAGGTGCCAGGGTTAAATGCAATGTCCCACGCACCATACGAGAGATATCCAGCAAGTCTTCCACAAGCTGCACCTGCGTCTGGGTATTGCGAACAATGGTTTCCAGTGCCTTTTGAGTAGTGGGTGGGTCAAACTGACGAGTTTGCAACAGCTTTGCCCAGCCAGAAATAGCGTTGAGGGGCGATCGCAATTCATGTGCCACCATTGCAACAAACTCATCTTTACTGCGATTTGCGGTTTCTGCTTCAGCTAACAGATGCGTCCGTTCTACTTCAATTTGTTTGCGCTTCGAGATATCTTCAAACGTGCTGACAGCTGCAACTCTGTTCCCAGAGGGGTCAACAATCGGAGCCGCATTAACAGAGAAAACGGTTTCCGTGCCATCACCCCGTCGATAAGACATTTCCTCAGCTTTGACCACTTCACCGATGAGCACTGATCGAGCAATCGGATACTCTTCTGGCTGATAGGGGCGTCCGTCAGGATGAAGTGCTCCATAGTTGGCGTAACCGCTATAGGTTTCCGACATATCCATAGGATGGCGCAGCAATCGAATTGCTTCGTCATTGTGAAACAATAACCTGCCCGTTGGGGCTTCGGCGATCGCCACCCCAGACGGCAGTTGTTGTAAGGTTTGCTCCAGAAAGCGACGTTCTATTTCTAGCTGACGCAACAATTGCTCCCGTTCCGCTTGTGCCTGCTTATGTTCGGTGATGTCTTGCACGACAACATTGACCCCCAATACCCGGTTATTCCCGTCCTTCAGGGGATAGTAACTGGCAATCCAATCCCGCTCAACATTGGGCTGCGCCTGAGTCATACCGTGGATCTCCACATTGAGAATCGGTTCTCCCCTCTCAATCACATGATGATGCAGAGGCTCAAGGGTGTCTGCTAGTTCAGGTAGCACCTCGCGCAGTGTTCGTCCGAGATGGTCAGCCACTGAAACCCCATCAATTTCCGCCAATCGCTCGTTGATTCGCACGTAGCGTAAGTCGGTATCGTGGAAACATAAACCGACTGGAGCCGTCGCATAAATTCCTTCGAGTTCTGCAAATTGTCGTCGAATGGTCGCTTCGCGATCGCACAGTTCCGCTTCGATGTGTTTGCGCTCTGTAATGTCTAAAAAGGCTCCAACCGTCCCTCGAATCTCGTGTTGATCGCCCCATAGAGGAGTCGCATAGGATAATAGCTGACGGGATGTGCCATCGGGCAATCGGATTTCAATTTCAACATCTCGAACCTCTATTCCCAAATGAGCAGCCATTTGCATCGGCAGATCCTTAGAGGCGATTTCCTGCCCATTCTGGAAAACCTGAAATCTTGGTTGCTCGGCAGCAGGTGCGCTTTTAGAAATGTTTTGCTCAGCATTCACTCCCAACATTTGGCGCATCAATGCATTGCATTGCATTTGAGCACAGCTTCGGTCAGAGGCGATCGCAATACCAACGGGAAGAATCTCAATGAGGGTTTGTAGTTCAGCAACGCGACTCGTTAAATCTCGGTTGAGGTGTTGGAGGTGAGATTGTTCTTCTTGCTCCCATGGTTGAAGCTGCGATGGAGTGTTTGCGCCTAATTCGCCCCTGCGATTTGCCCCAATTGCACTCCGCATTGCCAACTGAAGCTGTTCTGGAGTGAGGGTTTGGTTGACCAGATAATCTTCCGCACCCAGTTTGATAGCACGCACTGCCATTGCAGCGTCATTCTCACTGGCTACGAACACCACCGGAGGATGCTGACCATCAAATTGCATCTGCAACATCTGTAAAAAGTCGGGTCCATTGGCATCGGGCAGGGCATAGTTAACCAGAATGCTGTCAATGTGTTGATTCTGACATATCAACAGTGCCTCAGTAGCAGAGCTAGACTCCAACAGAATGTAGTGACAGCTTGAATCTGCCAATAAATAACGACAATACACCTCTCGATCCGATGAAAGGTTTTCAACAAGCAGGATAGTGTAGGCGGGAGAGTTACTAGAAACAGAGGTGTTGAATGGTTGCTTCACAGGTGCGCTTTGCGCTGATCGCATGGTCACTTACCTTTGCCTGGTCATAATCGGTTAAGAGGGCTTTCAAAATCGATCTCAGCCTCGTGTCAGGGGAAGGGGACTGGAGACGAAACATCTCCCATAATTGCGGTTTTGAGTGCTTCAAGAGCCAACCGTAGCCCCCTCAAACGGGAGAAATACACCCGCCTCACTTGAGAGTACCTCTTAAGGACGAGAAGGAGCGTTTCTTTGAAGAAAGGATTTTAAGATTTATAGCTTTTGTGGGGTAGCCCATTTTTGAGTTGGTCTTCATCCAAATGGAGCGTACAGTTTGCGCTTGATATCCCTCTTGAATTTTTTTGGATAGGAAGTATAGTCGTAGCCTCATTCGACGGAACGGAGGCGAGTCAGGACGCCTTCCCAGCATTCGTTTGAGCCATTGCCTTTACCCTCAGCCTGATCAAAGCTATATTTTGCTGCAATTTCTCTGGCTTTTAGTCAGGAATGCATTCATAAAAGCAGAGGTTCCAACCATTGCTCCAGGAGGTAGAACCTCCGCCACGCCATCTCCAAGCAGGAGTTTTAACCATGCGTTCAGGTGGGTTGAATGATGCTCAAGAGGCTGCCAGAGTTTGACCCGATTTTGCAAGGCGTGCTACCAGTTCTGCACGAGAGGAAACCTTTAATTTGCGGAACATGCGCTTCAAGGCTTGCTTCACGGTGTGTTCTGTAATCCATAGGGCTGTACCAATCTCGGCATTGGTGAGCCCTTGAGCGACTAATTCGGCAATTTGCATCTCTCGTGGCGTTAAGCGCGTCTCTACCAGTGACGCTACCTCACTGCCAGTCAGACCAGAGATAGGGTTAGAGCGTAACTCTGCGAGTCGTGTAGAGAGATGGAGAGACAGAGCACTCAGATCTGTCAGATTATCTGTATTGAACGCAGGGGCATCGCAATGACGGGTAAAGGCAATCCCTCCAACAAGTTGCCCCTGATTGACGATTGGACCCACCATGACATGTCCATGGTCAGCACGAGGGCAAATTGACTGCCAAACCCCACGCGGCAAAATCATCTCCTCGTGAACAGCCGCATGACGCTCAACCAGATAACGCAGCACCGGGTTGTGGTCAAGGGATACCGCCAGTTTCAACATTAGCGGTGAATTTTCATCAATGGTAGGAAGCTGATCTAAAAAACTTAGTCCCCAGCGCGTCGCTGCAAAATACTTACCCAGTTTTGCCATCATCGCCCCTCTCAACTCACTCTCGTTCTGGGTTTGAGCGATCGCTTGAAATAGTGGCTGTAGAGAGGTATTCATCATGATTTCTATCCAGCTTTGCAGGGGCTAATACGGCAAAGTGTACTCGATCGAGGTCTATTCGGTTAGTCATCATCAGTTTAATTTTAAATTCAAGGTTGTTACAAGCAATCTGATTCACTCTAACTGAGCTAACAAATCTATGGCTTCCTCGACACACTCCCTCGATGCGATCGCACCTCTAGCATCAGACAAGACTCAGTCTTCCCTAAAGCCCCGTATCACAGGTTTTTATGCTGTTGCTGTTCTGTTTAATCTTTGTCTGGTTGCTCAGGTGTTAACGGTTGGACTGGCTTATTTTGATAATCCTACCTGGTGGAACGCTCATATCTGGCTTGTGCGGGGTTACAGCGGTTTGTCATTAGTTCTCCTTGCCTGGGTTTATTGGATTCCAGCCCCTCGACGAGTCCAAACGTTAACCCTCAGCCTACCTATTTTATTAGGATTGCAATTCTTAACGATTCATACACAACTTCCTCTACCAGTACCTTTAGCCGTTCTTCATCCTTTATTGGGATTCTCTCTATTTTCAGCCTCAAGCACTCTGGTTCACCGAGTTGGGCATATTCTGTTCCCCGCGAAAGATGAGAACATCACTACAACTACGGGTTGAGATGCGACTCTAACTCTTTGTCCTAAATGCCTCAATTGTTGGTCATTGGTTAATAGTCAATGGTCAATAGTCAATGGTCAATAGTCAATAGTTATTGGTTACTGGTCAATAGTCAATGATTACTGGTCGATAGCGGCGTTAGTCAGTCACTGGACTTCCTGTAAATACCGCTTGTTCGATAATATCGACTGCACGATGAACGCCTTTCGTTTGGCGCATAATCGCTTGCAGTCGAACTGCATTCTGCTGATACGTTTCTTCAGTCAGCACTCGTGCGATCGCCCCTCGCAGTTTTGACACACTCAACTGAGACAACTCGACCAATTCTCCGCTGCCTGTCCACTGGATGCGGGCTGCAACACCAGGTTGATCATCGGTAACAGGAATCGCAACCATGGGAACCCCATAGCTTAAGGATTCTAATGTTGTATTAAGCCCCGCATGAGTGATGTTTAAACTGGCTTTTTGTAGAAGTTCTAGCTGTGGAGCGTACTTGACGACCAGGGGACTACCCGGAAGATCGGAGAATGCTTGCGGTTCCAATCCTCCACCTAATGAGATCACCAACTGAGCATTTAGATCAGCACAGGCGGCTGCAATGGTCTGAAATACAACAGTAGAGCGATTCTGTAAGGTTCCCATCGACGCATAAATGAGCGGTTTGCCGTTCAATTGCTCAAATGGAAAAGCAACTGGTTCTCGTGCGATCGCCTGATGAAATGATCCAGTGAAGTGAAAGTGTGGCGGTAATTGACGCGGAAACTCAAATTCGGGAATGTGACGAGTAATAATTGCTAATTTAGAAAAAATATCATTTGGATGCTGATATGCCGATAAATTCCACTGCTGTCGGTAGCGCGAGATAACCTGCAATACAGGCTGTGCCATCCAATTGAAAAGCTTGTAAGCCGCGCGATTTCGCATTTGTGCCCACCAGGCCAGGTTATACGCCCAGGTGGTTGCGATCGGAGGAATGGTTGGGTCTTGATAGAAAGGCAGAATGCAGCAAATGGTGATGTAGGGAATATCAAGATGTTCAGCGATCGTCCCTCCTTCAAACACGGATAGATCAACTAGTAAGGCTTCGAGTCCCTGTTCTCGAATCAGGTCAGTATTTTGCAGCCGAACTTCTGCATAATGAGCAAAATTTTGGAAAGTGCGATTAATCCCAGTTAGTGTTACCAGTTTTGTGGATGGAGTGAATTTTGAGGTGGACTGACGATCAATCGTGGTGTAAATATTGCAGAAATTAAACCCTGCGACTCGTGCTTTAGGGTAAACATCTGGAGTACTCAAGACAGTAACCTGATGTCCACGCTGTTGCAGTTCATGACCTAACGGAAACATGGTGTTTAAGTGACCCGTTGCTCCCAAACAAAGAAGACCGATATGAGCCATTGCTTCACCTTTATCAACTAGACAGAGCTATGAGCGGGTAGCCGCAATTACACCGCCCAGAATCAAACTTAAAGCCACCAACTGAGTTATTGCTAATCGCTCAGCAAACAGGTAATGCGATAGCACTGTCACTAAAAGGAATCCCAACCCTGTCGAACATGGAACTGCAATTGAAACTGGTAAGTGATCCAGTGCCTTGGCAAACAGGAGTAACCCAGTACTATAAATCACTAAAGCCGTGAAGAACCAGGGTGATATCAACGTTGCCCAGAAGCTAGAATTAACCGTAACTAGACGCGATTGTTTGAGTAGAAGTGAACCAGCACAATTGCAATAGGCAGACCCTACCATTAGTAGCCAGGGCATTAGTAGAAATTGATTCATTGGGTATCATTCGAGATCGGCAATAGTTGTTTGATCATGGCTTGCAACGCTCTTTGCAACATCTCCTGAGGTGATACCCCCGGATAGTTAAAATGCCCAGCTAACTCCAGGCTCACATGACCGTGGACGGTTGCCCAAATCATTCGGGCGATTTCCCAGGCTTCATCTTCAGCGATCGCCCCAGAGTCAGCACTATCTCGTACGGCATCCACTAAAAGCTGAAAGCTTTTTTGTCCTAATTGTCGGTTTGCTTCTGAGGGAGTGTACTCCGGCATGATGTTGAGAAACATGATGGCGAAGTAAGCTGAATGCGTGAGAGCAAAGGTTCGGTAAGCATCACATAAAGCGTAAATATAATCCTGGGGGCATTCTGATCGAGGAACCGCTTCTAGAGTTTGACGCACCCTATCAAACCCTCTCAGATACAACTCATCGACTAAGCCTTGTTTATTACCAAACATTGTGTAGAGCACTGTTGTAGAGCAACCAACAAGCTGTGCAATCCGTCGCATACTCAAGGCAGTCGCTCCCTCACGCATCAGCAGATCGCTGGTATCATCCAGAATCCCCTGGCGCAATTCCTGCTGATGAGAGCCTTGAGTCGTACGATAGTTCATCACGCTGCACCATCTATAACATCGTTTTTGCTAATAACAGTGTTATAGCATCTTTTAATAGCGATCGCCAACTATCCCAAAAGCCCCTGTAATCCTATTTCTTATACCAATTTGAATTGGCTTCGCTGCACATGATTCCGTAAGGGCGTTTCGCGAAACGCCCCTACCCAGTGATTTGCCACAATCAAACATTAAATCGGTATTAAATTTAGGCTACGCACTCATCCATCGGTAAGTACTGGGCGTAATTAAACGTCAGATAGAGGAGGGGGTGGAGGGGGATACATTCCCCTTCTTGGGGGCAACGCCCCCAAACCCCCTTTCCTACACTTATTTACAACCATCTACTTAACATTCAGTCGTTTTTCGTACACAATCTCATAGGGTTGATAGCCTACCTTCTGGTAAAACTTAGCGGCGGGTTCATTGCTGCATAGCGATCCAACTCTAACCACCGCCAGGTTTAAACTCAGGAAGTGCTGTTCAGATGCTTGCATTAAGGCAGCGGCAACTCCACGCTTTCGCATTGAAGAGACAACATATAAGTCAGAAATATAGCCGTATGTTCGCTCTGACTCGACAACATGTGAATCTCCATCATCCAACTTCTCAACAAAACAAATAATAAATCCAAGAATATCTACTTCAGACTGTGCAACATAAATTTGACCATTTTGCTCTCTCACCAGTTCCTCCAGATACGCGAGATGCGCATCGCCCATTTCAGAACCTGGCGATCGGTTGGAATGCAATGCACATTCAGCATCTTGCAGCAATTCCATTAGTGTGACTAGAGTTGATCGATCTTCGGGCTTAGCAGTACGAATCGTAAAATCAATATTCATCACAACCGAGTAACCTTACATTATGAGGGTAGTTCTAAAGTCTTCTATGAATACTACTACCGTTGTAAGAACCAGGATTAACTTGACATTAAATGTTGAAGAATTTGCTAAGTACAACTTGTCGTAAATCAGGGTGGGAATTTGGAGTGCAGGGGTTCCACCCCTGACTGGGGGCACAGCCCCACACCCCCCTGGTTTTATTTCCAAACCCTATCTGCGAATAGCAGTATTAAGGAGCGTGGATTGAATAAATTCGCAAACTGTACGGGCGGGTTTAGCTCTGATACTGATTTAAACAGTTTTTTAGACAATTAAAAATTAGGAGAGGTTTGGCAATGCTAAACCCGTACAGAATTTTGTCATGCTCCTAATTCAAATTGGAATCACATCACCATCCTGCATCGCAAAGGAACAAACACCGATAGTGATGCAAAATTTGGTCTGAGTGGTTTGTGCTCTATAAGTTCATGCTCAAAAGAATCGTTGTGAATATCTAATATTTAATCTGATTCACCATCCACACCTCAAAGGTTCAAATGGAATTGCGGCATCTGCGTTATTTTGTAGCAGTAGCAGAAGAACTGCACTTTGGGTGAGCAGCTGAAATGCTTCTCATAGCTCAACAACCCCTCAGCCGACAAATTCGGGATTTAGAAACAGAAATTGGAGTTGATTTATTTCACCGCACTAAACGCACCATCCGATTAAGTGAGACGGGGCAAATCTTTTTGAAAGAAGCCAGAAAAACACTCCAGCAGGCAGAACAAGCTATTTTGTTAGCACAACAAACCGATCGGGGTGAAATTGGACAATTTGCCGTGGGTTTTACAGGTCCAGCGTTGAACACTGTTTTACCCAAAATTGTGCGGCGATTTAAAGAAAAGCATCCTCAGATCGAGTTGACGTTAGAACGATTGCAAACGAATGAGCAAGTTGAGGCACTGCGATCGCACCAAAATTTATGCAAGTTTATTACATCCACCGATTGCGGACGATTCTCTTCAGTTAGAGGTCATCCATCATGAGGGTTTGGTGGTCGTTCTGCCAGATACTCATCGATTGATAAACTCTCAACTCATCTCGATACGTGAACTGGCACAGGAGTTATTGATTCTCTATCCTCGTTATGCTGGTCCTGCTGACTGCCTGACAAATCTTTGATGCTTGGTGATTGAAATCGCAGCTATAAGAGCAAAACCCGTCGATGCGGGTTATAGAAAACCTAGTGTTGCGAACACAAAGTTCTGCAATGTAGGGGGGTTGGGGGCTTCGTCCCCAAGAAGGGGTGGAACCCCTTCACCTCTTTCAAAACTTATTTTTCGCTGTACTAGATGCATGCGTCGGCAGACTTCGATCGGATAGGCGCGAATTCCATTCGCCAGTCACAGTAGGGAATATCAAGGGTTTCAGAACTTTTGTCAGTCAATCAGTTGATCCTGTTTTGTACGATCGCATCCTCAGCTTATGCCAACAAGCAGGATTTAACCCTAAAATTGTGCAAGAGGTTGTTCCTCAGCAAACGCTTTTAGGGTTAGTCGCTGCTGAGATTGGAATATCGTTACTCCATGCTTCAGTAGAAGCCGTTGCTCCGTCTGGAGTAGTCCTTCGAGCGTTAGTCGAACCAACCCCTGAGCTAGAACTTGCTGTTGCCTGGAGCCCAGAAACAACAAACCCAGTATTACCTGCTTTTTTGGCTATTGTTCGAGAAATCACCTGCCAACTCCAATGAAGAATATCACTCGACGTTGCTTCCCCGGATGCTGGGAAAGCTTCCTGACTCGCCTCTGCCACATTGAATGTGGCTACGGTTATACAACAAAATGAGTTGTGTTAATCTCAGCGGAAGTGATATTTTTGAGCGTCATCAATGTTACTTTTACAGTACTACTACCGTTCCCATCAGCATCAATCCGAACTTCCATGTTTCTCCCTACTGACACTAATTCGACAAATTGCTGATATTGAGCAAAGGGGTTACTTCTTCTGAATTCAGGTGCTTTGAAGATGCCACGCAGGTCAATCACATCATTCTGCCCATTAAAATCGGTGATCAGGTCAACCCCCTCTGTTACTCTGTCGTAGACAAACATATCTCTGCCGCTACCTCCTGTCAGCGTATCGGCTCCCTGTCCGCCTACTAGCAGATCATTTCCGGCGTGACCAAATAGTTGATCGCGCCCATCACCCCCTCTGAGCAAATCACGCCCATCCCCGCCATAAAGGCGATCGCTACCCTGCCCACCATCGAGCATATCTTTGCCTTTGCCACCATAGAGTTGGTCGTTTCCACCCTCACCGTAGAGTTTGTCCTGTCCAAACAAAGCTTTAGCAAACCCACTTTTAAGAATGTCGTTGCCCCCTCTTCCTCTGAGAACGTCGTTCTTCCAAGAGCCAAGTAACGTGTCTGTATGAGGAGTTCCTGCGTACGTTACACCCGATCGCGTCTGGCTAAAGAGAATTGGAGTGGTTGGAGTACCCAGTGGCTCTGTCAGTGGTTCAACTGTTAAGACAAAGGTATCGCTAACGCTTGCCCCTTGGTTGTCAGTTGCTGTGACCTTGAGGCTCAAATTACCTGCATCAGTGATATCAGGGGTGCCGCTAAAGCTGCGAGTATTAGCATTGAAGCTGAGCCAAGCGGGTAAAGGACTACCATCAGCGAGGGTTGCATTGAGGGTGAGGCGATCGCCTGCATCGACATCGGTAAAGACTCCAGGTGGCAGAGTTAGCGTGAAGGGTTGCCTGGTTTGAGCCACCTGATCCGCAATTGAAGTAGCCAGGTTGGGAGCATCATTCACCCCCTGAATGGCGATCGCAATGGTAGCTGGGGTACCATCCTGGCTGCTGATCTCGAAGCGATCAGTTACGGTTTGCCCTGCGGCAAGAGACTGCAAACGGTTGTTGACTGCGGTGTAAACCCAAACCCCTGTCGGGTCAATGCTGAAGGAACCATACGTACCAGCCTGGTTGGTTTGCGAGATGATGTTAGCTTCTCCAGCATCGGGGTCCGTGATGAATAGGGCTCCGGTTGTGGTCAAGATGCCGTCTTCAGTGACGTTACCGGTGCTGGTGCCACCTATCATCGCTGGCTCACTCACCGTGTTGACCGTCACATTCACGGTGGCGATCGCTGTGCCACCATTCCCGTCTGCGATCGTGTAGGTAAAGTTATCGCTGCCATGAAAGTTGGCATTTGGCGTATAAACGATATAGTCATCAACCGTATTGCCAGGAGTGCCATTGTCGTTGACGACTGCCACACCGTTAGCAGGATTAGAAACAGCTGTGATTTGCAGGGAATGACCATCCGCATCACTATCATTTACCAGAACGTAGATGTCAAATGCAGTGTCTTCAGGAGTTCCAGCATCATCATGTGTGGCAACGGGTGGATTGTTTCTGTTGATGGTGTAGGTTTCACCCGTTGTGAAGTCACCATTGTTGAATCCGGTTCCGCCCAAACTATTGCTCGCGCCATCGGTAATGCTGTCGTTGTCGTTCACATCCAAACGGATCGTGCCATTTCCGGTACCTGTATCGACAGTGATGGTGCGAGTGGTTCCTGTGCCAGCGATCGCCGTAATAGATGGCGTAGTAATACCACCCGTGCTAGCCAGCATAAAGTCAGTCGCATCAACACCTGTTACGGCTTCACTGAACGTTACCGTGTAGTTGACCGAGGTGGCACTGGTCGGGTCAGCATCAGCCCGCACAATAGAAACAATTGTGGGAGCCGTTGAGTCCGTCACCAGGTTGCTGTTAGTGGCTGCCCAAATGTAAGGAATATCAGCATCGTATCGAGCAGCAGAAATCATCATTCCAGGACTGGTGTCCAGCGTACTCTTTTGAGGAGCAACCCCACCACCGAGGAAGCCAACACCCCCCACGTCAAACGTATCTGTCGTGAGCATGTTCCAAATTTCAACAAACTCCACCATCGCCCCAGGTGCCAGGCCAAAATCCCCGACCAGGTCAAAGGCAGTGAAAAATTCTCCTGTACCAGAGCCGCTGTCTAAATATTCGTGAGCAGGTTTGTAGACAAAGTTAGTGATTGGGTCAGTTCCAACAGGTTTAACCCGCACCACGTAATACTCAGGCGCACCAAAGCCACCATTTTCTGAAATTACAAAATCAATGCCGGGTTGGTCAATCAGGCGTTGAGAACCCCAGTTGACTTGTATCCCTCCCCGTGTCGCACCATCTGGCGCGAGTTGTGTGCTCTCTCCTGCCGCTCCACCCAATTGGGCATAGGTGGAATGGTTTAAGTCAGTTCCATAAGCTGCATAGATGCTATTGTTTGGTGCTAATCCCGCATTACTAGAAGTAGAACCAGCCATAGCATGGGTGTTCGTTGCTTCCAGGGATGCATCAAAAGTGATACTGCCGACATTGAGGATTGTCGAAGCCGTATCATCATCTGTGATGTTGATATTTTGGCTGGTGGTACTGCCCAGTGTGATTCCAGCAGAGGGGTTGCTAATCGTTAGGGTTGCGGTTTCTACGCCTTCTACTACAACATCGTTCACTATAGTAAAAGTTACCGATCCTGTCGTTTGTCCACTTAAAATTGTGATTACTGAGTTGCTCAGTGTATAGTCTCCAATCGCAATTCCGCTGCCTGTCACAGTTAGGTTAATGGTCTGATCGCTGGAGACAGCACTGGAGGTGATCGCCGCTACAGTAATTACGGTTTGTCCTGCTTCTGTACCTGCATTGCTGCTAACGGTTAGATTAACACTGGGAGTACTGTCACCAATTGTGAACCCAGTGCTATTAAATGGAATATCTGGTGTCGTTCCATCAGCACTTTGATCACCGCTACCATCCTGTGTGGTCCAGTTTGTAGGATCGTTAATCAGAGCCAGATAATCACTAAAATTGGCTACTCCAGTGCGTGCTCCATTGTAAGCCGCAACATCTGCATCTGCATCTACGGTTATAAGCTCAATCGCATTAACCCCAACCGTCAGACCAGTTCCAGTCAGGGTTGCAGTGATATCGCCTGCACCAGAGCCTGAGAGCGTGTTATTTGCGATCGCGGTTAAAAAAGTAGTTGGCGTACTGGGTGTGCCAATGTAGGCATAGACAACCTCCGTAGTACCGGCTAGAGCACGGGTAGGTATCCCAACAAAGGCAACCGTTCCCAGGTTAGTTGAAATGACACCTGTGCCAATATTGTTGATTGTGATCACGGTACCTGCTGCGATCGTAGAATTCGCAGTCCAGGTAAAGACGGATTCTCCAGTGGTAAAGCCTAAGCCTGACCACTCGTTATCATTGAAGTGAATTTGGCTATCAGCGTCAATTTGAGCCAGTGTTACGAATGCAAGATTATCATTGCCGTCAGAGTTCCAGCCTACAAATGCAATATCACCAGTATTAAGTGGCATAAATAAATCCCTTGGGAGTACGAGTTGAGATGCAGTGAATTGAGCAAAAAGTTAGAAGGGCTGAAAAGAGAAAGCAAAATTTTTCAAGCGCAATTTCTGGACACAATTTTCTGGACATAATTTTTCGGGCACGATCCTTCAGACACAACAGTAGTTGCGCCCTTCTAAAACGTAGGCGTATTCAATCCATGCCACAGCGAATTTGAAAGCAGTGATGCTTCTCGCTCTAGAGTTCCCAAATTAATTTCTTTATGGAGATTAGTTACAAACTTTTTTCTAATTTTTTAATTGGTTACGTATAGCAACGGTTGGAATTGAGACAAGGGGCATAGGAGCTTGCAGTGGTCAGGGGTGGAACCCCTGCACTCCGTCCCAATCAACATCTACACCGTGCCCTAGATTTGACGGCAGAACCTGTCTCTACCCAATATCAAGCCTAATTTAACGTGAATTCGGGATAAGGATTTCGGCGGTTAAAACCGCAGCTATCGGAGCAAAATCGAGCCGCATCCGTTCATCAAATCCTGCATTTTCTGTAGTCTGCGTCGGCGGACTTCGCTCTAGTAGCCGCGAATTTATTCGCCGGGCTCTTAAACCGAACTGACGCTAATTTAACTCCCATTCTTTAGCGTTGATGTGATTGGTACGTGCTTTATCAGTAACTAAATCTTCAACTTTATTTTAGAATTAACGCTTCTTTTACACAAAAAATAGTGTACCTAGCAGAGTTATTTATAGATGTGTATTAAAGTCTTTTAATCCTTCGAGTACTGGATTTCAAGAAATCTAACTTTCCTTATCGTCTCATTACAATACCCTTTTTCTTTTCAGAAAGATCAGGGAATGTATTCATTATTGATCATTTCAGACAACTTGTTGCTAAGGAGCGATTGCAGTCAGCCATCGCCAATCATTCATCAAGAAAGATAAAGCTGAAAAGATTTTACATCTAAATCATTCAGCACAAGTCGGGTGTTATCAGTTGGCTAATGATTTAACCTACAGATCATGGTTGTCTGTTGACTCACATTACACCAAACAGTAAATTTAACACACAAAAAATGGTAGTTTCAGCACCTCTTCAAACCAACAGCAGTTCGATTTTTCATGCACGTTATGACAACTTTATTGGTGGGCAATGGGTTCCTCCAGTTAATCGGCAATATTCCGAAAATTTGTCCCCTGTGCATGGTAAACCTTTGTGTCAAGTACCTCGCTCCACAGTAGAAGATGTTGAGTTAGCACTCGATGCAGCCCATGCGGCTAAAGAGCGTTGGGGTAAAACCTCCGTTGGAGAACGGGCACGCATTCTCAATCGCATCGCCGACCGCATGGAAGAAAATTTAGAGCGATTGGCTCTAGCAGAAACCTGGGATAACGGTAAACCTATTCGCGAAACTCGTGGAGCAGATGTTCCTCTAGCGATCGACCATTTCCGCTACTTTGCAGGCTGCATTCGAGCACAGGAAGGGGGTATCAGTGAAATTGATGCAGATACCGTTGCTTACCACTTCCACGAGCCATTGGGTGTAGTTGGACAGATCATTCCCTGGAACTTTCCTCTGCTTATGGCGTGCTGGAAACTGGCTCCTGCTCTGGCTGCTGGAAACTGTGTCGTATTAAAGCCCGCCGGTCCAACTCCCGTTTCCATTCTGGTGTTGATGGAGTTGATTGGCGATTTACTTCCTCCGGGGGTAGTTAACGTCGTCAATGGTCCAGGCGCAGAAATTGGTAAAGCTCTGGCAACCAGTCCTCGGATCGCGAAAGTGGCGTTTACCGGAGAAACGACCACTGGGCGTTTGATCATGCAATATGCTTCGCAAAACATCATTCCAGTGACTCTGGAATTGGGCGGTAAATCACCTAACATTTTCTTTGAAGATGTCTGTGCCAAAGATGACGACTTCCTGGATAAGGCGATTGAAGGATTTGTCCTGTTTGCTTTTAATCAGGGTGAGGTTTGCACCTGTCCATCACGGGCGTTGATCCATGAATCGATTTACGATCGCTTTATGGAGCGGGCACTGGAGCGCATTCGTCAAATTAAGCAGGGAAATCCGCTTGATGCTGACACCATGATGGGTGCTCAGGTGTCGATTAATCAGATGCACAAGATCACAGAATACGTGGGTATCGGTCAACAGGAAGGTGCTGAGTGTCTGATTGGTGGTCAAGTGGCAGATATGCCAGAAGACCTGAAAAATGGCTACTACTTCCAGCCCACTGTCTTCAAAGGCAACAACAAGATGCGGATCTTCCAGGAGGAAATCTTTGGTCCTGTGTTGGCAGTCACCACCTTTAAGGATGAAGCGGAGGCGTTAGCGATCGCCAACGATACGCTTTATGGCCTGGGCGCAGGCGTTTGGAGTCGTGACATGAATACGGCTTATCGCATGGGTCGGGCTATTCAGGCAGGACGGGTCTGGACGAACTGTTACCACCTCTATCCGGCTCATGCTGCATTTGGTGGTTACAAAGTCTCTGGTGTTGGGCGTGAAACTCACAGCATGATGCTGGAACACTATCAGCAGACGAAAAACTTGTTGGTTAGCTACAGCCCGAAAGCTTTGGGTTTCTTCTAAGCGAAGCGAATTTAACAGGGCGAAGCGAAATACGTTTCGTCCTGATACGCTTCTCATCCTTGCTTTGGGCGGATATATAGCAACTGTTGAGACAGTTAATACAAGGGGGTGTGGGGCTGCGCTCCTAGCCAGGGGTTCCACCCCTGCACCCCATCCTAACCAACCCCTCGGTTGCTATAGTTAGGACAAAGGCAATGACTCAAAGATTGATTTTTGGGAAGTTTTCTGGCTCGCCTCCGTTCTATTAAATTTGGCTACGGCTGTAATATTCGCCCTCTGTCAAATCCACTATTTTTTTGATAAAGATTGATATTTATGGTTGAAAAAGTCACGGCAACGGATGCAGCGTTGCAATTAATTGAGCATTTGAAACAGCGGCATGGGCTATTAATGTTTCATCAATCCGGTGGGTGTTGTGATGGCAGTTCACCCATGTGTTACCCAGTCGGGGAATTTATTATTGGTTCAGCCGATGTGCTGTTAGGTGAAATTCAAGGCTGCCCATTCTACATCGGTGCGCAGCAATATCATCACTGGAAACATACGCAACTCATTTTGGATGTTGCTCCCGGTCCCGGTGGTAATGATTTTTCGTTAGAAGGGGATTCAGGCGAACGCTTTATCACGCGATCGCGCCTCTTCAGTGATGCAGAGCAAGCTGCTATGCAGATAAATTAAAGCTGTTTTTCAACGCCAAAAACTTCTAAATTGAGAAGTTTTCACATCCATGAATGATCCAAAAGTAATCCAAAATCCTTAGGAACATGAATTAAACAAGGTGTAATTTTTGTGGAGGGGTTTGTCATTGCCAGACCCGTACAGCCAGGGCATTTGTATTATTTGATGCGTGATCCTTTTTAATAACCTGGAGAGGCAATCATGACAATTGACGTGAGGTTGAGACAGTTTTTATGATCAGAGATGCATCAGATTGATGTACTAACCGCATTGCTTCCTGTAGTACTTTGATCACATAAACATCTAAGTTACTACAGGTAACTGAGTGAAGAGAATGACCGCATATAGGACAACGTAATGATCTTTCCTGTTTTTGCAGATCCTCACTTTCTATCTCTTGAATCTTGAGTCGTTTTTTACACCCCTGACAAGTCACCTCACTTGAGCAGGAAGAGATCGCAACTTCTGACGTTGAGTAATCTTCTGTGTCTTCAATGGGTGTTTCATCAATGAAACGAACCTCCAGATCTGTCACACTCATGCCATCAGAAAAAATGGTGACTGGACCATCACTGGAGACAACAAAGATAATTCCTTTGACAAAATCAAAGGAAAAGCGTTGAGCAGAGGTGTGTCGAGTTCCAGCACGCGCCTCAATCAAACGCTTACTTGCTTCAGAATATTTCAGTTGTGCGCCTACCCCGATCGCCCGTGCTTGAGCATCTAGAATAACGGCTCCATCAGTGTAGGTCAGGAGGTGACGCAAAACAGCCACAGAGCGATCGCTGCCTACTTGCGTTTCAATCTCCTGAAGTGCAAAGTTGGGGCGCATATTTTCCCATTCCTCTGGGCTTGGCTCTGCCAAACACCAGACCAGTGTCGCCCCAATTTTACGTGGGCTCAAATCATGAAAACAAAACTCTAACAAGTCCTTTAACGTTTCAGGATCAGCTTGAGGAGCACAACGGCGAATATTACTTAAGGCTTGATTGATACAAGGTTTTTTCTGCCAACTGCGGTACTGGTGAATGAACAGCCCAGCATCACAAAATAGTTTGGTCACACCGTTAGTGTCGGTAATCCCAATAATCGCACCTAACTCTTGCTGAAGCTGCACGAGTTGCAGTTCGGTGTAAGCAGCATACTTGGGGATAAACACTCCGTGAAACTGCCCCGATTTGAAAATAGAGAAACTGTAGCACCCATCCGCCACTCGCCTTGCCTCCGACAGATTAATTTGCAATTTCTCACAAGTGCTTTTAATGACGGGAGCATTCTTCTTTTCGATCGCGATGAAGCCGTAAGGTTGCAGCTTTCCTTCGTGCAGAACTGGGCTGAGCGCGTAACTCAGTTCTGCCAGCACATCGGGATGTTGAATTAACTCAGGAACAGCTGTGGCAATGCCATTTTGCTTCAGTTCATCGATCAGGAAGGAGAGCGGTGATAGCATCATTTTGGTATGGCTGAATGGGTTGCTGTCGTCGATCAAACACCATCTGCCAGAATCTAACAGATGAGTCTCAACAGAGACTAACAATAACGTCAATTCGGGTTGAGCACCTGGAGAATCAATTTGCAGCTATCAGAGTCAAGTCCGAGGCTCGACCAGAATTTGCGGTTTCAATCACCAAGATTTTATCCCAAACCAAATCAACAATCGGTATGCAACGAAGTGTGCGATCGGTTAGTTTTGCTTTCCTGAAGCTGGACCAACTCTCTTTAATCGCTTTGAGCAGAAGGTATAGCCGTAGCCACACTCGATGGGCGGAGGCGAGTCAGAAAGTTTTCCCAGCATCAGGGCTTGAGCCATTACCTTTGCCTTAACCTTTCTGACAAAAGCTATATTTTGCCAAAATTCTTCTAGCTTCTATCTAGGAATGCACACAGGGAGGCTTTGCCTTCAACCATTGCTTCAGGAGGCAGAGCCTCCGTAATTCCATTTCCAAGCAGGAGATTGGAAACGAGGTTTGTCTGAGATTTGTTTGCAGAGAGAACTACCTACGCAGGTTCAAAACCTCAGTCCGCATCGGCGGACTTCGCTCATATAGCCGCGAATTCATTCGCCGGGTTCAGTTCCCCAATCACTAGATGCACCCACTTCAATCCTGTTTTGTCCGGGCGAATGGTCGTTTGCCCCTGCCGCAGACTCAATACCTGCCTCTATCAAACATCGAACTGATTTAATTCTATTTCTTAAGGGATTTTTGGAGCGATCGCCCCCTTCTACTCCTGATCTCCTAAATAATACGGATACACCAGAGGTATTATTGGAACCTTCGGTGAGTTTGCGGAGAGGGGCGATCACCTCTACCCCCATCTATCAGAACTAAGTCATATTACAGACACTACGCTAGATTTCTAGTTTCAACCGCTACTTTAAATTACTTTGAAAGGACTATCAACCCATGGATGCCTTAACAAAATACGCTACAGTCATGGCTTCAAGGCTTGGTTATTATCTCGCGATCGGTAAGAAGGAACATGGCACACGGTATGCCCTCGTCAGCCTGCAACGACAGTATCAAATCGATTACAGCTCACTGGATGGAGTGCTTAATTTTCTGGCGATTAAAGAGGATTGGGTAACAAATAGCACGGGCAACAAAGGCTAGGCGATCGCGCTCCCGTCAAATTCACTACACTGTTCACCCCCTCAGCTTTGAGATCACGGCTTGCCGTTGCTCAATGACCGCTGCAATCAGGGGGTATTTTGTCTTTCTGTAAAAAAGAACCGGTAGCAGGATGTATTCATCACCGCAAAGCCTGTAATTCTAATTTGAGAAAAGCAGAACTACAATCAATGGAAACTGACCCAGAAACTCGGCAACCAGTTTTAATAGACTGCTATGGAATGTTTCTTTCAAGTTCCTTGGGTCGGTTTAGCCCAACAATCAGGACTCGTATTTCCGCCGAACAAAGGTTAGTGTAGAGCAACGTCAAACGACTTCTAGCGGGATAGGTACGCAATGGCAAAGCCTGTAATTCTGACTGTTGATGATGATCCAGATGTATTGCAAGCCGTGTCACGAGACTTGCGACATCAGTATGGCGATCGCTTTCGCGTCGTTCGGGCTGAGTCTGGGAAAAGCGCGTTAGAAGCCCTGGAACAACTGAAGCTGCGAAATGAATCCGTGGCACTGTTTCTCGTCGATCAACGGATGCCCAACATGGACGGGGTAGGATTTTTGGGGGAAGCCCTCAAACTCTATCCAGAAGCAAAACGGGCACTCCTGACGGCTTATGCTGATACCGATGCTGCCATTCGCGCCATCAACCGGACACGCATCGACTATTACTTGCTGAAACCCTGGGATCCCCCCGAAGAGCGGCTTTATCCAGTGTTGGATGACTTGCTGGATGACTGGTTTGCAGGCTTTCGTCCACCCTTTGAAGGCATCCGGGTTGTGGGAAATCGTTGGTCACCCCTATCTCACCAGGCAAAAGACTTCCTGGCACGGAACCAGATCCCCTATCAGTGGTTGGATGTTGAACTGGAACCTGAAGCCGCCAAATTGGTAGAGTATGCCGAAGCTGAGGGCAAACAACAGTTACCCCTGGTTCTCTTTCCCGACGGTTCCCGGTTGGTACAGCCCTCAAACCTGGCGATCGCCGAAAAAATCGGACTGCGAACTCAGGCAGAACGTCCCTTTTATGACCTCGCCATCATCGGCGGTGGACCTGCGGGATTAGCTGCCGCTGTTTATGGTGCATCTGAGGGACTCAGCACCGTCATGATTGAGCGAGAAGCACCAGGCGGACAGGCGGGTTCCAGTTCTCGCATTGAAAACTATCTGGGGTTTCCGGTGGGGTTGAGCGGGGCAGATTTAGCCCGTCGAGCCGTGACACAAGCCCGGCGATTTGGCGTAGAAATTCTCACACCTCAAGAAGTCAGGAGCGTTCGCATTACTGACCCTTACCGGATTTTGCACTTGGCAGATGGGAGTGAGATCAGTTGCCACGCACTGCTGGTCGCGACCGGAGTTTCCTATCGCAAACTTAGTGTGCCGGGAATCGACCCGTTATGTGGTGCAGGGGTCTACTATGGAGCCGCTATGACAGAGGCGATCGCCTGCCAGGGAGAATCGGTTTACATTGTCGGGGGTGCCAACTCTGCCGGACAAGCCGCCATGCACTTCTCCAAATATGCGAGTGAGGTGGTGATGTTGGTGCGATCGCCCCTGACTAAGAGCATGTCGCAATATCTGATCGACCAGATCGAGGCGACCCCCAATATTCGGGTGTGTACAGGCTGTGTCGTGGAAGAGGTCAAAGGGACAACCAACCTGGAAGCCCTGGTGGTTAAAAATCTCAACACAGGTGAACGAGACACGGTTAATGCCACATCCCTCTTCATTTTCATTGGTGCGATGCCTCAAACCGATTGGCTGGATGGCACAGTCGAGCGAGATGAAAAGGGCTTTATCCTGACTGGACCCGACTTGATTCGAGAGGGCAAGCCCCCGAAAGGCTGGAATCTTGATCGCCCCCCCTTCCTGCTTGAAACTAGCGTTCCGGGCATTTTTGCCGCCGGAGATGTGCGCTACAACTCTGTCAAACGAGTGGCATCCGGAGTGGGTGAGGGTGCGATCGCCGTTCAATTTGTCCATCGTTACCTCAGCAAGGTGTAGCGTCATGGGAAACCAATTATGTATCGATGACTTGTTGCTGCTCGAACCGTTTCAAAAACTGCCTGAAGCTCGACTGCAATGGGTGTGCGATCGCGCCCAAAAAGTGTCACTCCAGACCGGAGAGGTGCTGGTGCGTGAGGGTGATCCCCATCGGGGTCTACTCATCCTGGTCAAAGGTCAAATCGTCATCACTCGCCGCAGCGAAGGGGCTGAAATTCCCATTGGGCGACACAATGCACCTGCTTTTTTTGGCGAGATCCAGGTGCTCACCGATGACCCTGCTCCGGTTACACTGCAAGCGTTAACCGAGTGCTACCTGTACGAGATCGAGACAGAGGACTTTCGTACGCTGTTGCACGAATGTCGTGAATTTGAGCGCATGATCTTCCGCAGCATGGAGCGGCGATCGCGTGGGTTAGAGTCGTTTATTCGTGGACGAGAAAAAATGGCAGCTTTGGGAACCTTAGCCGCAGGGCTTGCCCACGAGTTAAATAACCCTGCTGCTGCGCTGGTTCGGGCACTCAAGGAGATGCCAACGGCGATGCTGGAATTACAACGGATGAATCTGGTGTACGGGCAACGCCAGGTAGAACCTGAGCATACCCAGAAATGGTTGCAGATACGCGATGCAGGCTATGAAGCCATTTTGAACGATCGCACCAATCCAGTGACACTGAGCGATCGCGAAGAGAGCCTGCTGGAGTGGTTAGAAGACTACGGGGTTGAGAAAGCCTGGAAGCTGGCTGAACCCCTGGCAGAAGGCGACGTTACGCCTGAAATGCTCGATCAGTTGATGGAGCGTTGGCGAAATGACACCACCGAACTGCGAGAGATGGGATTGCACTGGTTGGCGTTGTCCTTTGAAGTGATGTCCATGGTTAAGCATGGTTTGCGGGGTGCAGAACGCATTTCAGAGCTTGTCAAAGCGATGAAGTCCTACTCTTATCTCGATCAGGGCATTCAACAGGAAGTCGATGTCCATCAGGGATTGGAAGATACGCTGCGCCTATTTGGACACAAACTCAAGCAGGGCATTCAGGTCAAACGGCAGTATGATCCCAAAGTACCCAAGGTGCTCGCCTTTGGCAGCGAACTCAATCAAGTGTGGACAAACTTAATTGACAATGCGATCGATGCTATGGATGGCAAAGGTGTATTGGAACTGACTACCCAGTTTAAAGGAAGTTCCATTCGGGTTGATATCACCGACTCTGGAAGCGGCATTCCACCTGAAATTCAGTCGCGCATTTTTGAACCGTTCTTTACAACGAAACCCGTAGGGCAAGGGTCGGGATTAGGCTTAGAAACTATCCGCCGTATCATTGAGAATCGCCATCAGGGCTCAATCCTATTTGAGTCAAAGCCAGGAAGAACGAGTTTTATGGTTTGCTTGCCATTGAATAAACCTGTGATTCGGTCGGGGAGTGAAGAGTAGGTAGTCGAGGTCAAACAAGCAGAAAATACTTTCAATGGCGATCGCGAAAGGATTACAGAAGTGCGATCGCCAACCTGTAACACGGACTCAAGAAGGCATCAAGCCTTGTTTTGTCGGCCCTCGTTCTGTGAGAACTCCATCCCATTCGCCTAAGTGCTCTATCTTAGTCAAAAGATACTGTCTCATTTGCTTCATTTCTTCAATTCGTTCATCAATTTGTCCAAGTTTTCGACTCAAAATATCTCGTTTCTGATCAACCGTTAGCTGATCATTCTCAAAGTCTTTAATCCAATCTTGAATCTCAGTGAGTGTAAACCCTAATCGCTTTGCCCGTTGAATCAAGACTAACCGCTCCAGACTCGCCTCAGAATAGTCCCTGTAGTTATTACTCTTGCGATTAATCAACTCAGAATCAATCAAGCCTTTCTTTTCGTAAAAGCGAATTGTATCAATCGGTAACCCAGATCGTTTTGCAAGTTCGCTAATCAGCATGATAAATCCTTGACTCTGGAGTATAGTCCATAGTTTACAGTGACTTTAGCTGAACTAGCGATCTGTCAAAGAGGTGATTATGAGAGCGGTTTTAATTACAGGAGCTTCTTCAGGGATTGGATACGGAGCAGCCAAAGAATTTGTAAGCCAGGGGTATCATGTATTTGGCAGCGTTCGTCAAGATAGAGATGCCCAACAACTGAGCCATGAAATGGGTACAAATTTTGTACCGCTATGCTTTGATGTCACCGATGCAAATGCGATCCAGCAAGCTGCTGACAAGGTTGCATCCATGTTAGAAGGCAAAGGGTTAGCAGGATTGATCAACAACGCTGGTATTGCGACCAGTGGTCCACTCATCCACCAACCCTTAGATGAGATTCGCTGGCAATTTGAAGTGAATGTGATTGGTTTAATCGCCGTTACTCAAGCGTTTCTACCGCTGTTAAAAGCTCAAACATCGCGTGCAAACCCAGGCAGAATCATTAACATTAGTTCTACTGGTGGCAAGATTGCTGCTCCGTTTATCGGGGCTTATGCAGGTAGCAAACATGCAGTTGAAGGCATCTCTCACAGCCTACGACGAGAGCTACAGCTTCATGGGATTGATGTCATTATTGTGGCTCCGGGTGCTGTAAATACCCCCATTTGGGATAAGGAATCAGCACAGGATGTGAGCCGATATACCGCGACTGAGTATGCAGAATCGATACGAGCTTTTCAACAATATTTTGTTGCTCAGGGCAAACAGGGGTATTCCTCAGAGGTAGTCGGACGCTTTATTCGCAGAGTCTTTGAAACTCCAAATCCAAAATCCCGATACACGATTGTTCGCAACCCAATTTCCAACTGGATTCTTCCTGCTCTCTTACCCGATCGCTGGCTAGATAAACTGATTGGGCGAAATGTCGGCTTGTTACCTAAGTAATAGCGACGACCAGGGAACGATATTGATTGCGCGATCGGCTGAGTCGGGAATATTAGAGAATAGGTTCATTGCTTTTACGGCTCATCGGTTGATCATGACAACTTTTGTTGCTCTGGATTTTGAAACAGCAGACAACGCCAGAGATAGTGCCTGTTCTGTGGGGCTTATCCGCGTAGAAAACTACCAGATTGTGCAACGGGCGCATTATCTGATCCGTCCACCTCGGTCAACATTCCGGTTTACCTCGATTCATGGCATTCGATGGCGAGATGTGGCTGACCAACCCTCCTTTGGCGAGTTGTGGAATGTTTTTAATTCAAGCCTGTATGGTGTAGAGTTTCTGGCAGCCCATAACGCTTCCTTTGATAAGGGAGTTTTGTATGCCTGTTGTGACACGTATGGCATTCCTCGACCCTCACAGCCTTTTGTTTGTACCGTACAACTGGCTCGCAAAACCTGGAACATTCGCCCCACAAAATTGCCCAATGTTTGTGAGTATCTGGGGATTGAGTTAGATCACCATCAAGCATTGTCAGATGCGGAAGCGTGTGCGCGAATTGTAATTTCGGCACACCGATTCTAGACGTCTGAAAGTCTGATGAAAGTTTAGTGTCAGTCGTCGTCATCTCACCAGTTAATCAAAATCAGTTTGCCAATCTGGATGACGATAATGCGCGAATAGACGACTAATCTGAGCAGGCATCACACGAGACAGAGACAAATCTGGGATTTCATCTTCCGCAAAGAAAGTGGCTTCTTCGGTTTCTACATTATCTATCGGTGAACCCCCTAACAACTCGCACAGAAAAAAGAGTTTGTAAATGTGATGTTCAAAGGGTGGATGATTGTGACGGGGATGGTCGCGATCGTACAGCGCGAGTAACTTTACGGCTCGTGTTTGATAACCAGATTCCTCGTAGACTTCTCGCTCTACTGCGAGGCTTGGCGGTTCACCCACATCTACATACCCTCCAGGCAACGTCCACAATCCGTCAAACTTTTCTTTAACTAAGAGAATTTTGTCATTCTGAAAAACCGCACCCCGGACATCAACTTTGGGAGTAGCGTATCCCGTTTCCCGTTTGAACAGATCCAGCACTAGATTGGGTTCCACATTAGAGTGAGTTGCCATGATTTCAGCGGCAATCTGTTGCACCTGCTGAAACCGATCGATATCAAAGGGATTTTGGCTGTAGGTTAGCCCACACTGGGCGATCGCCTGTAGTTTCTGCGCCCACTTTAGCCATTGAGTATCCATGTTCTCCCTCCTGATAACATGCTGTTGATAGCTCCATACTGCGAGCACATCCACCCCAACGCTACACCAGATCCTGCCGTCTTAGCAGGTTGCCATGACGACCTTCCTACCCGCTCTCGACCTCCATCGGACGAGTTGTCGATGTTATGCTTCTGATTCCTTACTCTCCACAGTGACCTCAGAGGCGATCGCCTCCAACTCCATCTCCAACTGCTCGATAGACGGGAGACTATCTTCAATTTGCTTCGCCAAACGATGGGTCGCCACTCCTATCGGAGTCGTGAGGTTGCGCAGTGCATACTCCACTACTGTCTTACTTTTTGACGTACACAAAATCAAACCAATCGTGGGCTGATCGTCAGGATGTCGAACTAGATCGTCGATCGCCGAGATATAAAAATTAACCTGTGAGCCAAAACTGGGTTGAAAGTCTCCAATTTTTAGCTCTACCACGACATAGCAGCGGAGTCGAAGATGATAAAAGAGCATATCAATACGATATTCCCTGCCATCAACCTCAATGGGAAATTGACTACCAACAAAGGCAAACCCCACTCCCAATTCGAGCAAAAAATCGCGAATGTGAGTGACTAGCGCATTCTCTAAGTCTCGCTCCTGGGCATCCTTGCTCAGCGATAAAAACTCTAGATGATAGGGATCTTTTAACAAACTGTTGGCAAGATCAGACTGTGGCTTCGGTAGAATTTGCTCAAAATTAGTTGTCGCCCCTCCCATCCGCCGATGCAGTTGATTCTCGATCTGGAGCACTAATATATCTCGACTCCAACCATTCTCTACAGCTTGTTCTGCATACCACAGCCGCTCCTCGTTCAATTTCAGCTTCTCAAGCAACGCAATGTTATGTCGCCAGGGTAATTTTGCAACGCAGCGTTGCAAGATTGATTGATCGGGATAGGCTTCTGCAAAAGCCTTCATGTAACGGATGTTGCGAGCTGAGAACCCTTTGATTTCAGGAAATTCTCGTTTCAAGTCCAGAGCCAGTCGATCGACAATTTTTGCTCCCCAACCCTGTTCCTGCTCCTTAAGCAGGATATCGCGTCCAATCTGCCAATACAGGCTGATTAGCTCCTGATTGACTGCCAGTGCGGCCTGGACTTGAGAGCGACGAATACGCTCCTTGAGGGAAGTCAGAAATTCATGATAGTTGGCTGGAGAAACAAGAGGATTTTTAGACACAGGGCGTATTTTCGTTCAGCAATTGAAGGAGGTACAAGATTATAAGTTATAGCAACTGAAGGGTTGATTAGGACGGGGTGCAGGGGTAAACCCCACACCTCTGCCTGACAAATCTTTTATGCTTGGTGATTAAAATCGCGGCTACGAGAGCAAAACTCGCCGACGCGGGTTACAAAGAACCTTAATGCATTGAGTTTGCGAAGGCGAACTTCGATTAGATAGGCGCGAATTCCATCCACCAGCCAAAGCACAGAATATCAGCTAAGGCTACCGTGTACACACAACTCCTCTCAAGCCCTTAAAATCCCTAACTCTGTGGGACTTTGAGCCTTCGTCAAGACACATTAGCTTGCTAAGGGGGACTACAGGGTTTTATAGAGGCTATCAACAGGTCTATAACACTATCAAAATAAGCAGAAATTGTGGTATCGAACTCCTCCCGACTACGCCTCCAACGCAGGGGAAGTGCTGTTTACCGGAGATGTATTACGATGTTAGCGTCCGGCTCACCATGCCCCGTTTGATAGCGAAAAGGGCTGCCTGGGTGCGATCGCTCACCCCTAATTTGCTAAACACATGATTGGCATGATACTTAATTGCGCTTTCAGACAGGTGTAGCGTTTCGGCAATTTCGCTGTTACTTTGACCCTGCGCGATCAGTTCTAACACTTGCTGTTCTCGCGGAGTCAACTGGGGACGGCTCATACGTTCTGCCAATTTTTCGCCCACCTCAGGAGGAATGTATTTCTTCCCTGAATGCACCATGTGAATGGCTCTAACGATTTCATCCACCGGGGCATTCTTCAGAATGTATCCCTTTGCGCCCGCCTGTAGCCCCTGATAAATCTCTTCATCACTGTCATAGGTGCTGAGGATAATCATGCGTGCCTCTGGATACTCTTGCCGAATTTTGGCGATCGCCTCCACTCCATTCATTTCTGGCATTTGCAAATCCATCAGCGTGATATCCGGGTGATATTGTCGAAACAGGGCTACCGCCTCCACACCATTGGCTGCCTCAGCGACAATCTCCATCCCTGACCGATATCGCACCATTAACACCAATCCATTGCGAACAATGGGATGATCATCGACGACTAAAACTCGAATCGATTGTTCTGACATCACTTCATTCTCCTAAGTGGCAGCAACATGAATACAAATCTCTGTGCCTTGCCCTGGTTGGCTGTGAATCGTTAGTTGCCCACCAATGCGATCGGCACGTTCACTCATACTGATCAGCCCAAAACCACCCGTATCCATATCGGGTAAAAAACCACGCCCATTATCTTGAACACACAATTCGACACTTGTATCGTCATAGGTCAGTTTAATAGACAGGGTTGTTGCTTCAGCGTGCTTCAGCGTGTTAGTGATTGCTTCCTGACCAATGCGCAATATATTTTTTCCAATCGCTGGTGAGAGCAGACGGGGTGCTCCCAAAATTTGCAAATCAATTGCAAGCGATGCCCCTGTTGTCATTTGATTAACACTGCCAGACAACTGCTGGACCAGATCGGCGTATTCCTTCTCATTGGGACGGAGTGCCCACACCGATCGCTGTGCCTCCGCCAGTCCACTCCGTGTCAGATCTTCGACGCGATCGATAATATCAGCTACAGCGGTCGGATCCTGTCTCAAAAGCCACTTTGCAACTCCCAGTTGAATTGAAATTCCGGTGAATGCCTGTGCCAATGTATCGTGAATTTCTCGCGCCAGTCGATTGCGTTCCTCTAGAATAGCCGCTTCTCGGTTTTGCTCTGCCATCCGTAGCAACTGAATTGCTAGAGTTGCATGATGTGCCAAGGCTTGCATGAGTTCCAGATCATCCGCTTGAAACTCTCGCTGTTCCATAAAGCGAAGGGTGAAACTGCCGATCACTTCCGTTCTCAAGAGCAACGGCACACCTAACAAGGTCTTGACACCCAACTGTTGCATAAACTGGCGTTGCTCAGGTGTTAACTCTGGGGCAGTTTCAACGTTATAAATGGTGGGATGGCGATCGCGAATATGGGTTTTCCAGGCTAAGTCTTGCCCCTGCCGCCATGATCCGGGCAGTTCCTTACCATCAGCGGTGGTTCTAAAAATCTCACCGTCATAACACACTAGATGGACATGAAAGGTATCTGAGTTGGGAGCCGCCAACCACAAAGCAGATGAAGGCGAGCCCAGACATTCGCTCATCACACACAAAACGTGTCCCAATGCGGTGTCAATTTCTGGCTCACTCGCCAAAACATCGACTGTTTTTTTAAGGACGGCATTCGCTTTAGCAAGTTGCTCAACTCTTTGGATTGGTGCCTCACTGGCGGATTGAGCTTTGATTTCAAAATCACTTTGGGACATCGAGTATCGAGTGGATGCTGGCAATCGCAAATAGTTGCTGACCATTATTATTGCAGGAACTAAAGCGGTAGGTGAATGAAGGAGTAACAGGTTTATTCCATCATCCCATCAACTCACCCCTGTATCTCCAATCTTTAGTTCAGGGTAGGCTTACCTATTTGTCTAATCTCAATCAAACTCTGAGTAAGCGACTTTTCAATGCTCATTTGAATAAACTTGCTTTCAAATGTATTTGATGAACAATGATCTTGTCGGGTAAAGATGAATGAATTACCACCAGAAATGGTAAGACAAACATTAGATTATATTCAGGAGCGTCTTAGTGAAGAGATTTCATTAGAAGCGATCGCAAACCATCTTGGCATCAGTCAGTATTACTTCAGTCACTTGTTTAAACAAGCTATGGGAGTTTCACCCTATCAGTACGTTCTACAACAACGAGTAGAGCGTGCGAAGCAGTTATTGAAAGAAACTGATCTATCGATTGCTGATATTGCATTAGAGTGTGGTTTTGCTAACCAAAATCATCTCGCAAAACACTTCCGCAGTTTGGTTGGAATGTCTCCTAAAGCCTATCGAGCTAGTTGACGGACAAACGTTTTGCAACCCCTGATATTCTTGCTGTCGCTGGCGAGTTGAATTCGCGCTACCCGATCGAAGTCCACCTTTGTAGACTCGATGCATTAAGGTTCCTTGTAACCCGTGTCAGCAGGTTTTGCTTCTATAGCTGCGATTTTAACCGCCAAATATATAGCGGCAGCCAGGAGTTTTAGAACATAGACTGAAAGGAAGCCTATGCTATTCCTCCTGCGATTGAGTCATGTCTAAACCCTACGGCCGTAGCCACATTCGATGGGGTGGAGGCGAGTCGGAAAGCTCCCCAGAACCAGGGTTTGAGCCATTGCCTTTGTCGTAAGCTTCCCAACCAAAGCTATATCTACCCGCTATTGAGCACGGTCTATAACTTGCTTCCACCTGGACTGGCAGCATGAATCAAGTCTGGCTTCGCCTCAACAGGAGGACGCTGAATTGCCTGATCAACCGTGGGGCGTTGATGATAATCAAGCTGAAGCTTTACGGGCTGACCCTGTTCAATGGATTGATACAAAGCACGAATGATGCGGACATCATTTAGCCCTTCCATTCCAGATGGTTCTGGGTCTTTGTTCTGAAGGATGCAATCTGAAAAGTAGGTGAACTCGGCAGCTAACTGGCTGTGCGGTGGGAAAGACTGCTCTTTCGTTTCACCGTTAATAGTCAGGTAATGTTTCAGTTCTCCAAACCAGGCATAAGCTGGATCTAAGCGCAGATCACCTTTGGTGCCAACCACTTGATAGGTGGAAACTTGGGCTGCTCCAAAACTGACAGTAAAGGTTGCCAACCGCTCATCCGAAAAACGCATAATCACACTGGTCATTTCTTCTACTTCGGCAAAACGTTGTTCGCCTTTATTAGCTGCAACAGCAAACACTTCAATTGGCTCATCCTGAAATAGATACCGTGCCGCATTGATGCAGTAAATACCAATGTCATCGATCGTGCCGCCTCCTGTAATTTTCCGCAAACGAATGTTGCCTGCGTCAGTTACCTGTTGAGTAAAGACCGAGTTAAAGATACGTGGTTCACCAATCTGTCCCGATCGCACCACTTCAACCGCTTGCATATTCGCTGGTTCGAGGTGCAACCGATAAGCAATCATCAGTTTTACACTATTACTTTTACAGGCATGAATCATTTGCTCACACTCATCTTCTGTGACTGCCATTGGCTTTTCGCACATCACATGAATTCCCTGGTTTGCGGCTCGTACTGTGTATTCAGAGTGCAAATGATTGGGTAGCGCAATGTAAACTGCATCCACCTCGCCACTGGTTAAGCAATCTTCGTACTGGTCATAGGAGTAAGTGTGCTGAATGCCGTATTTTTGACCCAGTTCCTTCAATTTGGTGGGGTTATCAGATACAAGTGCTACTAATTCTGAATGCTCGGCTTGAGCGAAGGCTGGCAGTGCTGCTTCTTGAGCAAACCAGCCAAGCCCAACTACTGCATAGCGGATTTTACGATTGCCGTTGGGAGATGAAGGTTGAGATGAAGTCATGGGGATATTTTATTGGAAGAGGATTATTCGATGACTAATGCTTTTCTGGTCATTTGGATAAAGCACGAGTAGCTGATGATGACGTGTTGACAGCAGTACGGGAATTGCAAGGGTTGGAGCGAACGGATCAAATTAAATATGCTGTGTTAGAGCGCAGTGGTGGTATCTCCATTATTCCCCGTTAATCTGAGGCATCCAGGTGACAGTTAGAACGGAGTGTAACTGGAGACATAACCGGACATCTTGCACCAACCCACTTTCGCGCCAATCAGGATGCCTATGATTTGTTGCTTGAACCAGGTTCTGTCAATTGGCGATGTTGGGCAGCATTCACCGTATCTGGTAAGACCTTGCTCACATTGCCCTGAAGTTTTGTCATGGGTGAGCCTGCAATAATGGCATCTTTGCCTGCCATCAATGCCTCAAATCCCTGCTTGGCAACTTCAGCTGGATCATCTTTCTTCTTAGAACCTGCTTTGGTATCGTCCATCTCTGCCCGGTGAAAGAAGTTGGTATCGGTTGGTCCAGGCATGAGTGATGTGACGGTAACGCCTGTATCTTGCAACTCGTTGCGAATGCCCTCAGCAAAGGATTGGATGAATGCTTTAGATGCAGCATATACTGCCTCAAAAGGTCCGGGCATGAGAGCGGCGATCGATGATGTAAAGAGAATTCGTCCCTTGCCGCGATCGACCATATCTTTGACTACTCGTTTTGCCAGATGAACGGACGACACTACATTCAGATTAATCAGATTGAGTTCGTCCTTTAGATCGGTTTCGTGAGCAAATTCGCCACCCACACCGACACCTGCATTGATGGCGATCGCCTCTACTGGTTGTCCAGTCGCCCGGATCGTGCTGTAAAGCGTTTCCACTCCATCATAGGTTGCCAGATCTGCCTGGACTGTTTCGACATTTGCACCACATTGCTGGAATGCTTGAGCCGCTTCATTAATGCTGTCTCCAGTGGCTGTTACCAGCAAATCAAAACCGTTTTGGGCGAACTGTTTGGCGAGTTCGTAGCCGATGCCATTGGAGGCACCTGTCACAACAGCCAGAGGACGTGTCAACGTGCTATTCATCACTTTCTAAATCCTATAAAGCTACTTCGCGTCACCCTGGCTCTAGACATGATCAATTTAGTACTGCACCACGGTGAATTTGACAGGAGAGGTTTAGAGGAGTAGGGAAGTAGAGCGATCGCTGGGGAATAATTCGGTAGCTCCTCCACGCCTCTACCCCTCCACAATTGGCTGTCATAGTTCCTATGGTCAACGACTAGATTTGCTCCCATAAAAACCAGGGGTGAAACGTAAATTGTGTGCCTTCAGTCCTTCTGATCCTAAGAAGGTAGTTGATTAGCTGCGTCTTTCTAATGACGTATCACGGGTAAGGTTGAGAGGTATTTGAGGTGCGGTTAATGCAACGAAATTGTCTTATTGCGGTCGCTGATGGCGATGGGATCACCCTTGAACATGAGTTGTCAGTTGTTAATCGTTACTCGGCTGACCTTTCCCTAAATACACACTCTTCAACCCCATGGTTCCCTTCTTAGTCATGCCCCAATAGCGCAGATAACGGTAGGGTCCATAGATCTTGCCTGTTCTGGTATCTGGAATCATTTTCAATTCGATATGCCCTCTTCCACCATGCCGACCCAACGGAGTTCCATCTTCTCGCCGCTTTTCAAAGCCATCGGATGTATCCTGTTGTCTGGCTTCTAGCAATCCAGTGATCATGGCTGCAAGCTCTTCTAGCTCCTCATTTCGCCAGTTGTGGATGTCTTGAATTAGCCGTTCTAGTCGGCTTCGGGGTGGCATTTTAGTGGCTTTGCGGATGGTTTAGGGAATGTATCTTTTCGACATAAAGCACAAGTATTCCCTAAATCGACAAATTGTTGAAGATACAACTGTTTCACTTCATGGCAGTCACTTAGTACTGCTATTCACAGATAGGGTTTGGAAATAAAACCAGAGGGGTGTGGGAGCTGTGCCCCCAGCCAGGGGTTCCACCCCTGCACCCCAGATTCCCACCCTTATTTACGACGAGTTGTACTTAGGGAATAGTTAGCTGTTTTGGACGAAAGTTTTCCCTAAGGATCGTGAATTAAATAACCTGAAAAACGGCAACCCCCTGTACGGGCGCGGCATTCGGCAGAGGGTTCTGAAACAATGGCAAGGGCTTTTGACCGAATGCCACACCCCTACGCCAGAAATTACACCTTAATAAATTCGCGACCCTAAGCAACTGCTTGAGGGCAAGCACTTCCACAAATCATCAGCCGTCGTTGTGGTTACGATTCACCGTGTCTATCCAATCGCTCAATTAATCTTTTTAGTCGCATAAAAGCTTGTTCTGGAGTCAATGGCTCCTGATGTTCATCGGGAATATAAAACTGACTGCTATCGACAAAGTGGCGCACTACAAAGCTGCGAATTAACCCCAACTGCAACGCTTTTTTGCCCAATTCTTCAGCTACGTCTGATAGGCTCAGTTCATCGTGATACGGTGAATGCTTAACAGTCATAATGTCTTCCGATAGCCCTTTTCATCCAAATGGGTCAGGTGTAGTTCCGATGCTTTCAATGGCAGGAAATGAGGTAAGCCAACGATCGCGGATTCACCCTTCTTTGCTCTGGGATAGGAAAGATGTAAACCAGAGAATAAGTGTAAACAGTGTATCTTCAACTCTTCTGATCCTAAAAAGCTAATCAGGCAGTTGTGTCTTTCCGATGAAAGAGTTTGATATAGCAACCCTAAATGATTTGTGAAAGTGCCCGCCCATCGGGCGGGCACTTTCACAAATCACCTTTTTCACAAATCAGATAGGACTACTATATGCAAATATAGCTTTGGTCAGGAAGCTTACGGCAAAGGCAATGACTCAACCCCTGATGCTGGAAAGCTTCCTGGCTCGTCTCCGCCCCATCGAATGTGGCTATGGTTAGAATTTCTGTGCCAACCCTGACTACCTGACAAATCCTGTATGCTTGGCGATTGAAATCGCAGCTACAGGAGCAAAATCTGCCGATGCGGGTTACAAACAGCTATCCTGGCAATTCCTGTCTCTTGTAAATCGCTGGAATGGCGATCGCCATCAACATCACCAGATTGGCAATCCAAAACAGGACAACACCGACAAAACCGATCCATGCTAAAGGGGATAAAGATAGCTGAGTGAATCCATCCAAGAGTTGCCACAGCCGAAAAGCAGTGTAGTAGAGGCCTATAGGAACTACCACACTGGGAACGAACCACTGACTAAACACACGTTCAGAGATGAGTTGCACGGCAACAACTAAAAGATAACTGCTCCAGAAATTGAAGGAGGAAAATTGGTTCCATGTGATAGCCCACAGGGCGATCGGCAACAGAACTCCAACAATTAAGGCTAATTTGACCCATCCCTTGAGAAATAACCACTGCCGATCACTAAATCCAATCTCAGATGTGAAGGGCAGACGTTGAGCTTTAACGCCAAAGCCATAGCCGGCTGCCAGGCTTGTTATCGCCAGCATAAAAAGCACATTCACCAGTTCGTGATTGAGGGTTAGATGCATGAGGTTATGGGCTGAAAGGGCTGCATATCATGGTGTGGAAAAGAATTGAGGAAAGAAGGTTGAGAGAGAAATTCGTGAAAAAAATTTGCGAAGAAAAGTCGTAAGGATTATCCTGAAACATATTTTGTGATGCGGTCAAGACTGATGATGCATCTCAAGATTTGCGAATGGCGATCGTGTAGGACGCTCGCTGGTTAGCCTCGCGTTGCGTCTTGACGATTCGGAAGTCTGGGTCGCAGTAAAGGTGTTCGAGTTGGGGAGTCGCTTGAAGAATTTTCTCCACTTTTTTAGCTGTGGGTTGATCCAAATTTTTGAATCTCGCTAGCTTGGGAGAGGTTACCGCTTTTGTAAACCAGGCATCTGCGACATCAACCGTAAACGGTCTGGCTCGAATCCGCAATGTCTGCTCAATACCGACGTTCTGAATGAACCACTGCTGGTTGCTGACCTCATACCGTTGAATCAGCATAAAGTCGTAAGCCACCAACCAGGATGACAGCTTTTTCAGGAGAGGAATGCGAGAACCGGGGGCATATCGTGCCATGTTGGCGTAGTATCCATCTGGATGAAAAATCTGGTAAGACTGATCACGGATGCGCCCCGGAAAAATGTCTTGAAAGGGAATTGTAGACCAGAGAGAGAGCCAGACTCCCTGCACGAGAGACACCTGATCGCTCGCGAGTGGAACTGGATTGCGTTTTTGCAGTTCTGCAAACAGTGCAGCAAGTTCGGTTTTGTAAAACTGAGCTTTTTTCCCTAGAGAATCTTCATCCCGTCCAGCTACGAGATGCAGGACAGCCTGTTTTAACTCATCCGTACTCTTCTGTGGGAAGTCATCGGAGTCTGCCATATTTGCCTCAAATCTACAAATTCAACATATCACTAACACCCGCATCACTCATCCTCAACAGGCAATCTGAAGGCGATCGCCCTGATTAGCCCTTCCTCCCCATACCGAATTGTAAAACTACCTGTGTAAATCTCTACTTGACCGAGGCCACCGTGAGAAACCATGTGACCCGTATTCTCAGCCAATTAGGGTTGCGCGATCGCATACAGGGTCAAGCGCACCAGAAAAGGATATCCCCCAATAAGTGCCATCAGAGATTGAATCGACTCGGCGGGAAGGACAAGACGATGACGCCGCACCAGTTCTTCGATTTGGGGCAGGGTAAATTCTGATAACTCGATGGGTAATCCGACATTAAATGGAGATTTGTTCACATCGAGTGGAATGTAGACCTCAGTGGAATGCACCACAATCAAACGAATATTTTTCCAGATCTCTCGCCGTTTGGCTTCTTCATGCAAAGCACGCAACAAACTAAAAAAGTCATCGGCAATTTCAAGGTTAACAAAGACGCGATCGATCTCATCCAATCCCAACGTTAGAGGAGCCGAGAGATGCGGTAACAAATACTGTTCAAAATAGGCTTTGCAACATTGGTTGCTACCAATTAGATCAGCCAGTTGCCAATGCTTTGCGAGTTGATCGAGATCAAGCAGTCCCAATTCTAAACGGTAGTGTTTCAGATCTGTTGCCACTAACCCCCGGCTGTCGCCGTCCCCCTTGGTAAGGGGGACTACAGGGGGTCTTACAGAGGTTATCAACAGGTTTGGAACACCACCTTCTAAACTCACACTGGCACAAAACCATTGGAGAAAAGTATCGGAATTTGTGAGACTACGTTGACTGGCAAGCTGAAAGCTCAGGGGTACGATCTGCGATCCTTGCTGGTTGGCTCGATGAAGAATGCGTGCCATCAGCGAAGTTTTGCCCATTTGTCGGGGAGCTTTGATGCGAATTAATGCACTGGGTTGGGCGATCGCCTCATAACACAAAGCTTCAATGGGGGGACGCTCAATATAAAAGCGTGATTCTACATCCATCTGCCCACTGGGAATCTCATACCAAATCAAATGGTGTTCAAGACAGATATCGGGAGGGGCAGGTTTTGCAGATAAGTGCTTGGGTTTGCCGTTAGTAAACAGCTAAACCCGCCCCTACGAGCGTCCGCATTTGTACTGGAAACCATTTAAATCGGTATTACGATGTTCCCCTTAAACCTGACTTGCATTCCCCTGTCTGGCAATCTTCACCAGACGGCTACAGTCGGCTCCATGCCTCAATAACTCTCTGCAAGGACTGGGGCAGGTTGTCCTGTTCAAGGTCAATGTAAGCTACCGTACTCCCCATGCCCTGTACAACCGTCGTCGGATAATCTGCCAGAGCAGCGGATGTCAGATATCTCATCCCGTTGAGATTGGGAAACTTCTGTTGCTCTAGCACCTGTTGAAACTGCTGTAATTGCCGCTGTGAAAGGCGTTTAATTACGGTAGTTTCAGGCTCTCCGGAGGTTCGCATTTCCGTCACTCGGCGATAGAGCGTCCCATTTGAAGTGAGGATTGTCTCAGTTTTACTGCCACGCAACCCGCCAGCGATCGTCATCTGAAAAATCACATCCTCACTGGGCATGGAGGGCTCCCCCTGGTCAGGGATAAAGGAAGGCGTAATCTCGCTGCCGCTACCGCTTGCTGTCGTATTTTGGACGATGGTCGAACCATCCTGGTTCATATGGTAAACCCAACTCTGGCGATCGCCCATGACAATCACACGATAACCCGATAGTGCTATCATCTGGCACACCTGCCCAGGTTCAAAGATGCCCATGCAGCCATCCCAGGTCTTGGGCTGAGATTCAATCACCCGTAGCGTGTTAGCAGGAACGTTTGCTTGCCGTGCGATGGTTTCAAACAGCCGATCAACCAACTGGGGAGGCAAACTGGCGGTATCCTCCGTTTCTAACCTGATCACCTGGGCATTCAGGTCAGTTCGGAAAACCCAGTTTTGTTGCCCATTGGTGACTTCAACGCGCCATCCTTCCACCGTTGCCGTGGCACACCGTTCGTTGGGAGCCGCTAGCCCCAAACAGCTATCCGACCAGGTTTCGCGACTGAAGTCAACAACCCTCAAGTTGCGTGCAGATAACTGAAAACGTTGGGTAAAATCGCGCCGAATCTGCCGGACAACTCGTTGAGGAAGCCGGGAATTGGATGGGGACTGACTCACTTGTGTGCTCATCACCGACTGATTTGGTGTACTCGCCATCGCACCCATTTGAGTAGCGGTTGGAACGGCACCAGCCATCACCAGACTCAGGAGGGCGATCGACCAAATTTGAGACTGGGAGACGCTTTTGGACTGAAAGTGACGAATCATATAAACGATCAGAAGTTAAGTTTAAGGTTGACCTATTCAACTTAACTGACGGGCAGAGGCGAGCAACGTGCCGTTACAGAATTAGCTACACAGATTGGCAACATAACAGGTAATTGAAGAGAATTGTACTGATCCATATCCGAATCGTCATTTGAATTGTCCTCCACGCGATCGCCTCTACCTCCGAAGGTAGTGTTTCAGATCTGTTGCCACTAACCCCCGGCTGTCGCTGTCCCCCTTACCGAGGGGGACTACAGGGGGTCTTACAGAGGTTATCAACAGGTTTGGAACACCACCCCTTTCGACATCAGTCCTCAGTCCTCACCGATTTCAATCACCAAGCATTAAAGATTTGTCAGACATTCAGGATCAGTACCCTAAACACTACAGCAGTCACTGGTAAAGCTGACTGTAAACGTTGTCCAACCATTTTCACTGGTGACTATAATTTCACCCTCCAATTGCTCCACCAACTTCTTGACCAGGGCCAGTCCTAAACCAGTACCGCCCTGATTCCATCGGTCTGAGTTAGGGACACGGTAAAACTTCTCAAAAATGTAGGGAATTTCGGTTGGGGGAATTTCGGCTTGATTTCGGACTGCAAACCGGGTTATCAGCCGAGGAGATTCAGTGGAATGAGATACGTCAAGGGTTTGCTCTAGCGTGAAACCGATCTCACCGTGAGATGGGGTGTATTTGCAGGCGTTGTTCAATAGTTCTGCCAGTAACCGTCCCAGGCTGTCGGGGTTAGAGTTTAGCAGGTGTATCGTTTCAGGTAGTGTTAGGGTAAAAATCTGCTGACGGTCATGCAGTCGCGATCGAAACGATTGGAGCATGGGAGGAAGCCATTCCTGTAAATCAATCGGTTGTAGGGCGATCGGTTGATGGTTAGCTTCCAGGCGTTGCAGGTCGAGTAGATCATTGATCAGTTCGACTTCTCGCTTACACTCTGTCTCCAAAATACTGATGTATTGTTGTTGTCGCTCTGGGTTGGATGCCATTTTTAGCATATGAATGGCTAATTTCATATTGGAGACGGGGGTTCGCAGTTCATGAGACACCGTACTCAGAAAATCGTCTTTGAGGTTGTGTAGCCTCTGCAATTCTTCAACCTGACTCTGGGCTGCCTGATACAGACGTGCCTGACGAATGGCGATCGCGCATTGATTGGCTACCTGTTGCACTAACCGAATTTCCAGATCGGTATAAGTTTGATCGGCTTTGCGAAATAACCAGATATCTGCCAGGATGCCCTGTTCACCAAATACGGGACAGGCAAGAATACTGGAGTGAGGTCGGTCAAACCGGGGAGATAATTGACAAAATTGGAGGAACTGCCCTTGCAAGAGGAACTGATGGATACCAGAGGGACCATCATCCAGTGGAATCTGCTGTCCCTGACTGGCAGCCCAACCCGATTTAGCATGTTCGTATCTAATGATGAGAAAGTTGCATTCCAGATCATAAATAGCCGTCGAGCAACATTCAGCTGTCAGTATTGCCATGACCTCACGCACAACGGTTTGCAAAATTTGCGATTCGTCCAGCGTGTCGCGCACATGGTCACTAATCCGTTTTAGTGTTGCCTCAAAATTAAGAGCTTGCTTCAGTTGCAGCGATCGCTCCTGCAATTCGGCTGTTCGCTGTTCAACTCGCACTTCGAGTTCTTCATTGGCGGCTTCTAAAGCGGTAAATGAAACTTGTAACTGAGTCGCCATCTGGTTAAACGCTTGAGTCAGTCCATTTAATTCTTTGATGTTCCTAGCTGCAACAGTTTGATCTAATTTGCCATTCGCAATGGCTTGAGCCGCCTCGATCACACGGGCTATGGGTTGAGCAATCCATTGAGACGTCACAATACCCATTAGCGTTGACACCAGCAGTGCTATGGAACACAGCAAAATGGTGGTTCGCGTATTTGCCTCAATGTATTGCACGAAGTCAGCTTCTGGAACGACCACCACAATAATCCAATCTAAGCCGTAGGGATCGCTAAATGGAGCCACTTCTACCAAATACGGTTCGCCATCAATAACGTAGGTAAGCTGTTGACTATGGCGAATATGGTCGAAGTTGCCGAAGTAGTTTTCTAAATACTGTGCGGTGAGCCGCGTAACTGGGTCTTGACTGGCGATCGCCGCTAACCGTTCCCGTTTTTCCTCTCCACCCTCCTGCTGCACAAAAAAGGGCTGTTCAGAGGTCGAACTCGCCACCAGGTTGCCCGATCGCTCCATAATGAAGGTTTGTCCCGTGCGCCCGATCTTCAGATTGCTTAAAAAGTGACCCAACTCTGCTAGAGACAGGGTGGCATTCGTAACTCCCAACAACTGTCCCGTTTCGTCGTAGAAGGGGCGGGTAGCACTAATCGCCAATCCCCACGATGAGAAATAGGGATAAACGTCAGTCCAGGTTGGACCTCCAGCTTCAACCGCTTTCCGATACCAGGGACGAGTGCGGAGGTCGAAGGTGTTGCTGACTTTGAGCAGGCGATCGCGGTTGCCCTGTTGATCCACGCTATAGGTGTGATATGCACTGTTTGTAGATGCATCCATCACGCGAATAACGAGGGAGCCATTGGGCATCCGATCGACCGAATGAATGTTTCCCTGCTCGCTACCAAAGGCAATCGGTCGCAAAGAACTAAACACGCGCATTTGCTGCCAAAAATGTCGTTCCAGGCTTGCCGGATTCTGCCAGTCCAACGTGCCGAACTGCACTGCATTGGCATTAATTTGTGTAACGAGTTGCGGGGTTTTAACATAATCCTCTAGATGTTGAGAGATCCGTGCCGTGACTTCATCTCGCAACTGGGAGGTCAGATCATCCACTGCCCTCTGGCCATTGCGTATCGCGAAGATAGCCGTTAACCCCACTGCAATCGAGATTTGCAGAATAAAGGGAACGATCAACACAGCACGAAGTGGCACTCTCAGGAGTGGTTGTGATCTTGGACTCAATACTGTTTGGGGTCGCATTGATGCCCTTCAGCCAATCAAGCTGGAAATACAACTATTCTCCAGCGTAATTCTTCTCGATTTGAGAAGATAAAAGGTAATTTTTATTAACACTTCTTTGTAGCAGCATAGGGAACTTCAAAGCACCCGGAATATGCGATCGCCTGCTACTAGATCATCTAAATCTAACACTGAGTATACGTTAAATACTCAATATATAGTCATCCTATTTGATTCATGAAGAAGTCTGAGATATGGTCAATGGTCAATGGTCAATCGTCAATGGTCAATGGTCAATCGTTGCTGGTTCTACACAAATGACGAATGTCGAATGAAAGAGTAAGTTTTACGATCGATTTAGGACTGCTATCGGTTTAGCTAAACAATGTTTTCTGACAACAGGGATAGGGTTAGCGATAGAGAAATAGGATTAATCATAGATATTAATAGAGCCAAATAAAAGTTAAATATCAAGATGCTTTGTGTTCGCTTCACTTTAAAGGAACAACCCCAATAGATAAAATAAAAAGTAGATAGTTTAAGTTGATCGGTTAGATCTTGTCAGTAAACTTGCAATAGCGAAATGTGCAGATGAGAATGCTATAGCAACTATCAAGATAGATACTATAGCCCTACGCATAGGCATTAGGACACAAAGGGGTGTGGGGGCTAGGGGTTCCACCCCTGCCTAACCTTAGTGAGTACTGCTATATAGCTTTGGTCAGAAAGCTTAAAGCAAAGGTAATGGCTCAAACGCTGATGCTGGGGAGGCTTCCTGACTCGCCTCCGCGCCATCGAATGTGGCTACGGCTATACAAGCGGGTGTGTGGCTTCGCCCTGTAACCGTTTTTGTCCATTTTGGTGACATTGTGAAGGAGAAGTGCGGCTTTTCAGGTTGTTTCGCTGCAACGCAGGCTTCGCATCATCCAGAAGGGGTTGCCCTCACCCCTCGCCCCCCTGCTAGAAGCGACGCTGGATGATAAATGTATATCTAGAGGCGTCGTGCCGTATATGAAGACAAGATGAAGGCGTAGATTCAAATTGTGGGCAAGGTATTCTATATAAGTTAAGACTCTGTTGACACGCTTTAAACAAACTGTTATCCGGAGCACAATTCCCTGATAGAAGACCGATTTAGCGATCGCTCTACAGGCAATTGCTTCTCCTAACTTCTACGGATAGATCATCAATTTCATCTAGCATCTACTATCCTCCATCCATCATGCCGTTGCACCGTATAATTACTAGGCTTGCAATTCTACCAACGCTGCTAACGTGGTTTCTCATAGCGTGGCAGCAAACAGCCCTTGCTCACGTTGATCCCCTCGCTGCCGTCACAGAGCTATCGCAGAAAAATCGACTCAGCAAGAACTATACCCCTCCGGACACCATTGGTGGACCCGATCGAACCCAGGGATCAGGGACACGGTAGAGTGGCACTTTCAACCGTTTCCAATGCCATTCAAGGGGTCACTCCTCCCGCTGAAATTCCGCCAGCGTAGCAAATTCGTCCACAACACCCGCATACACTCGTTCGTAAACAGAGAACAAATAGTTGTAGGTCTTGAACACATCCAGATCAGGAGAGTGGCGATCGCCAATTTGGATCAGGTTCTGTACCTCTTCTAAATCAGAAATAGCTTGTACGGCATACATCCCTAACGCCGCTGCCCCAAATGCACTGCCTTCGTATACCTGAGGCACCAACACCTCAGAACCAAAGATATCGGCTGTCATTTGTCGCCAGGGGGCGGAGCGCGCAAACCCACCCGATGCCCGAATTTCTTGGGCTGTTCCAGCTAAATCTCGCAGTGCCAACGTGATGCTGTAAACCGCAAACAACACGCCTTCCAGCACCGACCGGATAAAGTGGGCTTTGTGATGATGCAAGCTCACCCCAAAGAAAATGCCGCGTGCATTCGGGTTCCAGTAGGGTGCTCGTTCCCCAGATAAGAAGGGCAAGCAGATCAGTCCTTCAGCACCGGGAGCAATTTGCATTGCCGATCGCACCATCACATCATAGGGATCGATGCCCTGCTGTTTGGCTTGCTCCACCTCCAACTGGCAAAAGTTATCGCGGAGCCAGCGTAAAACAATTCCACCGTTATTGGACGGTCCTCCAATAACCCAGTGATGCTCGGTCAGGGCATAGCAAAACGTTCGCCCCTTCTCATCCGTCATGGGTTTAGGAATCACAGCACGAACAGCACTACTGGTGCCAATGGTGACGGCGATCTGATGCGGGGCGATCGCCCCAACTCCCAAATTGGCGAGACAACCGTCGTTTGCTCCCACGACGATTGGCGTGTCAGGCGCAAGCCCCATGGCTTCTGCATATTCTGGCTTGATGCCGCGCAAAACGTGAGTGGTAGGCACCAACTCACTCAGTTGGTCAGCCCGAATGCCTGCGGTTGCGAGTGCAGTTTCATCCCACTGGAGCCGCTCCAGATTCATTAACCCAGTCGCAGAGGCGATCGAGTAATCGACGACAAAGCGGTTTAGCAATTGAAAGAGAACATATTCCTTAATCGAGATAAACCGCACTGCTCGTTGAAAAATCTCTGAGTTTTCCTCCCGCATCCACATCAGTTTAGGGAGTGGCGACATGGGGTGAATGGGAGTGCCCGTCTGGAGATATAGGGAATGTCCACCATTTTGTTTTAACCGCATCGTTTGAGTGACGCTGCGATTATCTGCCCAAATAACAGCATTATGCAGCGGATTCCCATTCGCATCGATTGCAATCACACTATGCATCGCCCCACTAAAGCTAACGGCGGCAATATGCGATTTTGATACACCTGACTGATCTATGGCATCTCGAATGGCGGCGATCGCCGCTGTGAGAATAGCCGTTGGGTCTTGCTCTGCCCATCCCGGTTGAGGCACCAACAGTGGATAGCCCTGATTTCCCGTGCCTTTGACTTCACCCTTGGTAGAAAAAACAATGGCTTTGGTACTGGTAGTGCCAATATCAACCCCAATAAAGTAGTCACTCATATCAAACAAAGAAGCTAATAATCAATACCACTAAGAACCCCACCCCGCCCAAAATGGTTTCCATAACCGTCCAGGAACGCAGTGTGTTTTTCTCAGAGATGCCTAAGTATCGACTGACCAACCAGAAACCAGAGTCGTTAACGTGAGAGAGAACGGTAGCCCCAGAGGCGATCGCAATGGTGATCAGCCCTAAAATGGGTCCTGTCAGGTTGGCAGACTGCACCACAGGCGCAACCAGTCCAGCGGTTGTCACCATGGCTACGGTAGCTGACCCTTGCGACACTCGAACCGCAGTTGCAATCAGGAATGCCAGGGCAATCAGCGGCAGATTGGTTGCTGCCATGGCGTTTGCCAATGCCTCACCGACCCCTGTCGCCACCAGAGTTTTGCCAAATACACCCCCTGCTCCCGTCACCAGGATAATCAGTCCTACAGGTTCTAAGGATTTTGTGGCGATATCCTGAATGTCACGTCGGGACATTCCTTGCCGTTTTCCGAGCAAGTAGAAAGAGAGTAAGGTTGCGATCAGCAATGCCGAGAATGGATGCCCTAAAAAGCTCAAGAAGTTGCGAATGGGGTCACCTTCCTCAAACACAACGGACGAAACCGTATTCAGCAGGATTAGCACTAAGGGAATGCAGATTAGCCCCAAGACAACCCCAAAACTTGGTATGGAAGAAGGCTTTTGAGGTGCAACGTCGATTTGAGGCTCAACATCCACTCGTTCTTGAGTGGCAACGGTGCCTGCTGGCGGGTTTTGTGCATCCGGGGCAGTGTGAGAACGATGGGGATTGTCTTCCTCATCATCATCCAAATTCGCTGAGGCATGGTTTTCTAACAACATATACTCAGGCACCTGAGCGTTGATCTGACTGGCAATGTATCTGCCAAAGAAGATCCCGCCAATCACCATCGCTGGAAAACCAGCAATCACACCAAATAGAATCACCCAACCCAAATCGGCTCCCAGCAAAGATGCCACGGCTACTGGACCCGGTGTGGGGGGAATGTAGCTGTGCCCGATCGCCAATCCGGCAGCTAAGGGAAGCGCATAATAAAGCAGCGATCGCCCCGTCCGTTGTGTCAAGCTGTAGACCAATGGAATCAGAATGATCAACCCTACATCAAAGAAAACAGGAATTGATACAATTAACCCCGTCAACCCTAATGCCCAGGGTGCCTTGTCTTCACCAAATTTACCAACGAGTGTAGTGGCTAACCGTTCAGCCCCCCCAGACACTCGCAATATTTCGCCAAACATGGTACCAATACCAACCACAATGGCAATGAAGCCTAATGTACTGCCCATACCATCTTGAATGGTTTGGGGAATGTCTTGAAGGGGAATCCCAGCGGCGATCGCTACAAACAAACTGGCAATGAGGAGAGCAAGAAATGCCTGTAAACGAACTTTGATGACTAAAAACAGCAGCAGTGCAATGCCTAATGCTGCAATCAGAATTAATACACCAGGTGACATAGGAATATTCTAGATAGAGATTTAGCGTCTTAAACTCATATCTCTATCCTTGAACGGTGAATGATAAGAAACATCCTTCCAAGTACTTAGGCGAGTCCTCAAGCGTGGTAAAGAAATATAAATTTAGTATTTGCTACGACTCGTATGTCTCTTTGCTCCTGACGACCCTATCTATGACATCGTAGTTGTGTAAACCTGTTGAATGAGCCATGCTGACTGTAGGAATGAGTCTTGTCGTTTAACCTTGCTAAATCAAGTGTTGCCTGCTAAACTCACCCGTACCATTCGCAGTCATTCAGACTTGATTAAGTGTATGGAGTAAAGTATCAATTCGTTGAAGGGCTTCTGTCAGATATCGAGGAGTTGATCCAATCCCGACACGGATATAACGATCTAAGCCAAACCAATCTCCTGCCACGACAAACACACTCTGTTTCTCTCGCAATTGGCGCGAGAGGTCGGATGAATTAATGGCGAAGGAGTATCGGATAAAAGCCATGCCACCCGCCTGGGGTGGATGGTAGCTCAATGCGTTTGAATGCTGGTTAACCCACGCATCTAAGATTGTGAGATTTTGACTGAGAATGTGGTGGCTGCGATTGAGCAATTTTCGCCGCATTGCAGGTTGTAGGATGGCTTCTGCTACTCGTTGGTTAAGGATACCTGTGCCGATTGTGGTATAGTCTTGCCGCTGCATCGCGCTGTTAATCAGAGGCTCTGGTGCGACTAACCAGCCAATTCTCAAGCCGGGATGAGCGAGAGATTTAGCAACACCTGATACGACGATGACCTTGTTGTACCTGCCATAAAAGGTTGGTGTCTCATTGCCATTCAGTTCAGCACCCCGATAGATCTCGTCAGCGAGGAGATAAATGTCGTTCTCCTGGGCGATCGCCACCAGTTCTTGCATAACCGCTTCGCTAAAGACCTTTCCTGTCGGGTTGTTGGGATTAGAGAAGGCGATCATTTTGGTTTGAGGTGTAAGCAAACGGCGCAACTCATCGAGGTCAAGTTGCCAACCATTTTCCTCCTGTAACGCGATCGTCTTGACAGCGACACCCAGCGATCGCGCCAGTCCCCACAACTGCATAAAGTTAGGGATGACGAAAATCAGTTCATCCCCAGGCGATAAGAGGCTCCAGGCAGCAACCAGGTTTGCTTCTGAAGAACCATGGGTAATGAGAATGTTATCGGGGCTAGACCCTGGATACCACTGGCTAACCGCTTGTCGCAGTTGCGGGCTCCCTTCGGTGTACCCGTAGCCCAATGGCGTATCCAATAACTGGGCGATCGCCTCATCATCCAATAGTTCGCGTAGTGTGCAGGGATGAACTCCACTTTCGGTCAGGTTATATTCCACCTGATTTTCATACAGCGATTGATTGCGCTCAAGTTGAAATATATCAAAGTCCATGGCTATAACCTATCAACTGTGACCCATCGCCGCTTGAAAGACGGCTTTCGCAATTTGAATATCCTGCACAGCAACTCCTGTCAGATCAACAACGGTAATCTGCGTGTCAGAGTTGCGGTGTAGTGTCGGATCGACAATGACTTGTCCCAGTTCTACCACCTGTGTTTCGTCAATGACTCCTGCGGCTAAGGCGTGATGCAGTTCCCCCCGTTCTCGGCATTGGCTGAGGCTATCTACGACAACCTGATCTGCTTTTTGCAACACATCGGGAGCTAGCTCATTCTTCTCTGGTGTATCTGATCCCATCGCTGTAATGTGGGTGCCCGGACGAATCTGGGCGGCAGATAGAAGCGGTTGGCTGCTGGGCGTTGTGGTAATGATGAGATGACAAAGGGCAGCTACTTCGGCTGGATCACTTGTCGTTCTGACAACATAGCCTCTCATCTCCATATCTGCTTTGTAAGCATCAAGTCGGGATGGAGTGCGTCCCCAGACGACTATATTGCGACACGAGATATGAGGTTGCAGATACTGCACCTGCATTCTTGCCTGAATGCCCGTCCCTAAAACGCCGATCGCCTCTACCTGACGAGGTGCGAGATACTTAGCAGCGATCGCCCCAGCCATTGCTGTTCTGACGTTTGTTAAATATCCTTCATCCAACAAAATGCTTTTCAGAGTTCCTGTTTTTTGATCAAACAGCAACATTAAACCAGAGTTAGCAGGTAAACCCTGATCAACATTTTCATAAAAACCAGATGCAACTTTAATGACGTAATAATCATCTCCAATGAGATAACCATATTTAATATGCACATCACCCGGAGGATGATCGAATAGCAGTTCTCCAACCGGAGGAACGACAGCTTTTCCCTGAGAATAGGCAACGAAGCCATCTTCGATTAAACTCACCGGATCAAGCGTTTCGAGTATTTGCTTAATGGTTGATAATTCGATAATTTTAGTCAACGTTCATGCTCCTTCGATGTCGTTATTTCAAGCAGGTTTTAAAGACTTAATGTTAAATATTGGGATAACGAAAGACACGGGATTCGATCAGAGTTGATACGTGGGTGATGACAGAAATGAGTAACAAGTACAGTAATCCAGCGGTCACAAGGGGCACAAATGGATCAAAGGTTTCTTTATAAATAATGTCTGCCGTTCCCAGCAAATCGAGAATAGTAATTGTACTCACAATAGAAGTTGTCTTGGTTAGAAATATCAGTTCCGTTGTGTAGGCTGGGAGAACAAGTCGGAGAGCGATCGGCATCCGAATGAGCCACAGAGTCTTGAGGGGACGTAGACCCAGGGCTGCACTCGCTTGTAGATAATCTTGAGGAACAGCCCTTAACGCCCCACACAATAATTCTGCGGTAAACGCACCATGGTTGATGCTCAATGCTAACCAGGCACACCAATGGGCTTGTTTAAAGACCACCCACAGCAAGCTCGATCGCACTATCTCTAATTGAGCGATGCCGTAGTAGATGAAGTACAACACGACTAACCCTGGAATGCTACGAAAAATAGCTCGATACGACTCAGAAATAGAGCGTAAAAGACGGCAATCGGCTATACCAGCTAATGCCATTGCAGCACCAACACACACTCCTCCCAGTGCAGATAAAACGAGTAATTCAATCGTTACCCAAAAACCAGCTAACAAGCGTGGCAAGAGGTGAAACAAGGTATCAAGCATGATGAACTAGGTTTCTTTTGGAATTACGGAACTGGCTCTGTTCACTCAAAACTCCGCGATCGACCCAGCGACGAATCAGTTTCATTCCATAACTGGAGAGTACTTTCAGTCCGAGGTAAGCCATCGCCACAAATCCGTAAAACAACGTGGACTGCTGGCTGGATGCACCTGCTAAGCCTGCCACTCGAACGAGATCGTCTAACCCCAGCACGGACACCAGAGCCGTTGACTGTAAGTTGCCGACCCACAAGTTGTCTAGACCAGGAAGTGCCAGTCGTAAGGCTTGGGGCAGAATAACGACAGGAAACACCGTTCGTTGAGAAAATCCTAACGCTCTAGCCGCTTCCCATTGCCCCGTGGGAACCGCTTGAATTGCCCCACGAATAACATCGATCGCGTAGGCTCCTGTCACCAATCCCAATGCGATCACACCGGATGTGAATGCATTAAATTCAACGTATCTTTTGAACCCAAAGGGTGAAAGAATCAATCGAATGAATTGCGACCCTCCAAAGAAGATCAATGTAATGACTAATAAGTCCGGGAATGAGCAGAAAATCAATCGATAGAATTTAACACCCGCTACCAGGACTCGATTACGGGATAGACGGGCGATCGCCCCCCCTAAACCAATTGCAATTCCCAGTAGGTAAGACAGAACGGCAAGTTGGCAAGTCACACCAATTCCCCGCACCAATTCATCTCCCCATCCCGTATCGCCCCAGGCAAACAGTTCCAAATTCAACATAGTCAAAGAATCCAGGGTTGGAGAATGGATTACAAAATTCCTTTCAGTTTTGCCAGATCAATATTTGCACCGCACAAGACGACTGCAACGGTTTGATGCTGAAATGCCTCGCTCGCTTGCAGTAGAGCCGCTATTGCTACAGCCGCTGCCCCTTCAATGAGTTGATGATGAGTTTCCATAAACAATCGCATCGCTGCGCTAATTTCTGCTTCTGTCACTAGCACAAATTGATCGACCAGTGTTCGACAAAACTCAAAGGTAATCGCTCCTGGCTCAATCCCACCTGCTGTTCCATCCGATAAGGTTGGCAGCACGGGTAAATCGAGAATTTGGTTAGCTTTGACAGATTCCGCCATAACAGGGGAGTTTTGCGGCAGACAGCCGATGATCTGGATACGAGGAGACATGGCTTTGAGAAAACCGGCTATCCCTGAAATTAATCCACCTCCACCCACTGAAACGAATACAGCATCCATTTGCTCTAACTGGTTTATGAGCTCAACGGCGATCGTGCCCTGACCTGCAATGACCTGCAAATCGTTATAAGGAGAGATATAAACCATGCCATTTTGGTCGGCATACTCGCGTGCATATCCCTCGGTTAGTGCAGCATCGTCACCCTGAAATCGGACTTCTGCTCCTAACCGACGGATGGCTTCAACCTTGGTTGGAGATGCCGTTTGTGGAACAAAAACGATGCCACTACCTTGAACTTGACGTAAGGCAAATGCGGTTGCTGCACCATGATTGCCAGAAGACGCAACAACAATGCCTTGCGATCGCTGCTCGGCTGACAACGAAAGCAATTTATTCGTTGCTCCGCGTACCTTAAATGATCCTGTGTACTGCAAATTTTCGAGTTTGAAAAACACAGAACAGTTTGTCATCTGCGAGAAGATGGGAGACTGTTCTAGGAACGTTTGACGCACATAGGGTCGGATTCGCTGCTCCGCCAGCAAAATCTCTGTCTTCAAGTCAGTCATAGTTTAGGGTGTTTTGTTGAACTATAGCGATTTCAAACTATTTGTAAGGAGCTGAAATACGCACTATTTTGCACCAATGTAGAAGGGAAAATACTTGTTGTTAATTTCTTGAAAGGTGCCATCGGTATAGAGTTCATCAATAGCCTGATTGAGGCGATCGGCTAGGGCTTGATCGTCTTTGCGAACGGCAATTCCAGCCCCCTCACCAAAGATGGGTTCTTTCAATTCTTCGCCGACAAAGTGATAATCTTCACCACCCTCCGCATCCAGGATGCCTTGCATGGATAACTTCGTGTCAAAAGCGGCATCACAGCGTCCGGCAAAAAAGTCAGTCCTCAAGGTCTGCGTGTCGTCATATTGCAACAGTTGTGCCTGTGGAGAAGTTTGCTCAATCCACGGATTGCCAATCGAGTTCTTAAACACACAGATGGTTTTATCGGCTAGCCCTGCTTCTGTTAACTCAAACGTGACATCTTTGGGCGCAATGAAGGCATAGCCCGATTTATAGTAGGGCTGTGTAAACAGGACTTGTTGCCTGCGCTCGTCGTTGATGGACATGGAGGAGATGATCACATCGTACTTACCCGCGTTGAGACTGGGAATAATCGTAGGCCATTCATTAACGACGAACTCGCACTTCACCTGCATCTTCTCACACAGGGCATTGGCGATATCAATGTCAAACCCGCTCAACGTTCCATCGGGATTCTGCTGGCTAAAGGGTGGATAATCACCTTCGCTCCCCACTCGTAGCACTTCGGATGGCTCACTTGTAGCTTCAGTCGGTGTTTCGGTCGTTGCTTGTGGCGTGCTAGCACAGCCTAACAAAGTGGCGATCGCCAATGAAGCTGAAAAACCAACAACAATTCGTCTTTTCATGGTTTGATCTCCTGTGAAAATGATTTGAATTGGACAAAAACTCTAAAAACCAGGTCAGTCACCTAAACCTGCATACTGACAAACAAGCTCTACTGATTTAACGAGAGCTTTGACGGCTAACCGCGCATACTCTTCAATCAATTCACCTTGCCGGTTGAGCAAGCCCAACCCAGGACCGAGAAACATATTGCCGCTGTAAATCGTGGCAGGTGAAACGCCCATGGCAGAGATGGCGAGATCGATCGCATTGGTGTTGGCGTACAAGTCTTCGATGGTGAAGAGGGGAATGCCAAACTCGCCTTCATCCCAGGTTTGCTCATAGTTTAATTCTGTGCCACCCATATGATAGGACTTTGTGATGATTAACTTATCCCGAAAGCGAGTCGGCTTCATCTCAGCGAATTCCTCCACAATGATCTGGTGATAGCGATCGATGGGATCTGTGACTCGTTCTGGGGTGTCTCGCAGCGTTTTAAGAAAAGCAGTCAAGCCCACCACCGCATCTCGTCCTGGATCTGCGATCGAATAAACCGCTTTGCTATGGGAGGACACTTCCCCAAAGCGATGTCCTCCTAGTCCCAGAGCTTTGCGGATAGTGACCATGGATTCCTCAGTGCCAACAATTAACCCGGCAATGGGCGATCGCCCCGCTTTGTCCATGCTCCACATCATCACATCAGCATTGATTTGCTCCGGAGACAACCCGATCCCCGGTAGACAACTGGCAGCATCCACGATAAATGGCACGTCATACGACCGAGCGAGTTTACCCATTTCTTTAAACAAAACGGGAACTCCATTGGCATCGTGGGTTCCGTGCCCATAACCCGGTGTGTCGTAGCCGACGATGTGAAAGCCTGTCAACATTGAAACGTGGCGATCGCAAGCAATGCGGATATTCTCTAACGTTCCGTCTACATCAGTGCGTGTCATCAATGGGATCACATTTTGCTTAACGCCGTGCACTTCGTACGTTGTTCCGGCATAGCGAACAAAGACAGAATCTAAGTTGTTCAAACTCTTGCCTTCGACGCCCAGTTCGCCCCCGGTCACGGTGCGATCGATCGACAGGTTTTTGTACCGCGGTGGAAACGCCCGCCCGTAGCCTGCGCCCCATTCGTAGTCTTCACCGTAGGGGCAAATCACTCGCCCCCGATAGGCATCTCCTTTTCGCATCATGGGAGGCGCACAAAGCGTGTCAAACGCAACTCGCAGGCTCGCTTCACAGGTATTGGTAACGGCTGCATCGTAAGCGTCGCCATACATATCTTTCACCACTTCCCGCAGTTCATCCTCTACTTTGCGAAGCGGCAGAATGGGTTTGTGGTTTGCCTCAACGATCGCGTCTAACACATAGTCGGGCAAGTTGGCTGGACAGGATGATGCACCGGAATACAACCCTAATTGACCTTGCAACTTAGGTAAGCCTAATGCTTCTCCAATTTGGACAGCATCGCTGAGAATAGCTGGAATTTTCTCGTAGATGTCTTGATACCACTGATATTTATACTTTTTCCGAGTGAGGTTCATTGTTTTCTGAGTTCTCAAGTGGGGTTGAATGCGTGTCGTCCGATCTCACCTGAACATCGCCATCTCATCGCAGTTGTCCAGCGATCGCCTGTTGGTGGAGGTGTCGCAATCAGGTAGCCATAGGGCTAGTGGTAGTCGTGACTATCGTTAAAACCCATGGATTAAAGCAAGCTGAAGATTTGGAATATCAGTCCAAATTTAGACTTCCAGTTTAATCTAAACTACACTAACTGCTTTAGCAACGCAAGCCCAAAATAGTTAAAAATCAATACAGATAGCCGTTATACTGATATAGATTCTAGATACACAATCTAGATTTATAGTCTGTTATTGGATTTACCGTTTATACTTACTTCAACCAGGACGCTTAAACTCAGATTGTGTTTGAGGAACATCAACTCCCCCAAGTATTTGCTCTACTCGCCCGAATCGCGAAGGCTGTTGTTTCCACCGTTGGGTCTAATTGTGAGGTCGTGATCCACGATTTGCGCCATCCTGAACACAGTGTTGTTGCCATCAGTGGAAATTTAACGGGGCGATCGATTGGTGCCCCGGTGCCTGACCCAGAACTACTTCCGGAAAATGTCGTGCGGTTTAGCGATGATGATCTGTGCTACAACACCCGCACACCAAACGGAAAACAGTTCTTCTCTTCAACGGTTTGGGTGCGAGATGCAACCGGGCAGATCGTTGGGGCACTCTGCATCAACATGGACTTTAGCAATATTCAACAAGCCAGAGATTTACTCAATCGCCTGTTAGCCAGTTCTGAGGTGTCCTCCCCTCAGCGAGAGTTAGAAACCTTTGCCACATCACCGGAAGATTTTATCTTGATTGCCCTGCGGGATGCTGTCAAAGAACTGGGAAAACCAATTCACCATCTGGAGCGGCAAGATAAGGTAGGTCTGGTTCAAACGCTCGATAAAGCTGGGGTTTTTAGTTTTCGACAAGCCGTAGATATCATTTCACAAGAGCTAGGAATATCTCGTTCCAGCCTCTATAACTATCTCAAGGATGTCCGTAGTAGTTGAAGGGGTGCTTATAAGAGTGCGACTGGAGGGGCGAATGGTTGACCTGAAGCAACGGTTGCTTGAAATACTCTATCGTTTGGGCAACGAGGGCGATTATGTAGGGGTTGCGATCGCGATAAATCCAGATACCTCACCAGCAGCAGTTTGGCTTCCGTCCTGGCAGCCCAGCGAACCCATCTTCCTCGCCTACAGCATTACCAAGACGTTTACAGCGGCTCTGCTGCTCCTGCTGCAAGAAGAGGGGCGGTTGTCTCTGCACGATCCCTTAGCACGCTGGCTCCCGGCGATTACTCAAAGCGATCGCATTTCTCTGACGCAACTCCTGAACCACACATCCGGTATCCCGGATTACGGTGCATTGCAGACCTATCAGGATGGCGTGCGCTCCTCTCCATCAATTCCCTGGTCATTTGAACAGTTTGCGGCTGCCACGTTTGATCAGGGTCTGAGTTTTGCCCCCGGAACCCGTTGGGCTTACTCCAATCCCGGCTATATGCTCCTCAAACACATTGCCGAAGCAGTTACTGGCGAATCCTACGCTCAACTCATTGCCGATCGCATTGCGCAACCGTTGGGGTTACACCAAACATTTGTCCCGCAGTCTGTGGCAGACTTATCCTCCCTCGCACCTGCCCTATCGTATGACCTGACGAGCGATCGCCATCCTAAGGATGTCCGTCACGCTTATCACCCTGGTTGGGTGTCTCATGGTGTCGTAGCCTCCACACCTTCTGACATTGTGCTGTTTCTCCATCAGTTGTTTGGTGGTCGTCTGCTTCCCCAGCAGTGTTTGGAGGAAATGACGGCTCTTGTACCAGTACCGCTACCTCGTCCCACCCAATCACCCGCATCAGCCCCGCCACGCTGGGTGCAACCGGGTTATGGGTTGGGGCTTATGGGCGATTCAGCATCCCCCTGGGGACTTATATTAGGGCACAACGGTGGAGGTCCAGGATACAGTACCAGTGTTTTTCACGCTCCAGAATTGGGTGGAATATCGGTTTGTGCGATGGGGGCGATCGAGGCAAGATTTCAGGCTGAGGAGGTCGTGTTTGCGGTTTTCGACTCCCTTAAAGCTGATTCATAAAATCATTCACCCCATCTTAAACGTGAATTTGCATAAAACTGAGGGTTTGTCGCTGAGATATCAATAGAGGTTTGCATCAATTTTTGAAACCCTGTAGAGTTCCACATGAATCAAACAGGATTAGATGAATTCGATGAAAAGCTACGGCAACTCGCAGTTTCGGCACAACAACATCCTCCCCTGACGGCAGGACGGCAAGTGGCACTGCGATCGCTCGTGCAAGAAGTTCTCTGCTCTGGTCGGCTATGCCATCCACAGCGAGGCAAGTTTTCAGGGTCTTATCAAGATATTTATGATGAGGCACTTCAGGAACACTCGATGGAGCGGAGGCGAGTCAGGAAGCTTCCCCAGCATTAGGGTTTGAGCCATTTCCTTTGCCTTAAGCTTTCTGACCAAAGCTATATCTACAACTCCAGTTGTAAACACGAAAGTTAGAACAGAATTCAAGCATGAAATAAGAATAGAGCGTAAGGAGTCTGAGTGATGTGCCCTCAAGAAGGCTCATGCTGTCGAGTACCGACACAGCGTAGAGTTTCAGTCAACTTATTTCTAAAAGTTTCAAGTAGTGCTTGCGCAGTTATTGGAGGAGTCTTGCTAGCGTCTAAACTAGTACAGCAAAAAATAAGTTTTGAAAGGGGTGAAGGGGTGAAACCCCTTCTTGGGGGCGAAGCCCCCAAACCCCCTACATTGCAGAACTTTGTGTTCGCAACACTAGAAGCGAGTGGATATGGATTTGTGTTTTTAGCAATGAGTTCTAGTCAGCTTCTCATTGTTAGTATTCGAGAACAAGAACTCAGTATGATGATCTATGCAGGTTCTATTTTTCTATTTGTTGATTGCTTGGGTATATATCGATGGTTAATTGCATAATCAGTAAAGTAGAGCGATAAATGTATAGCCATAACCACTTGGGTTAGGACGGGGTGCAGGGGTGGAACCCCTGGATTGGGACGCAGTCCCCAAACCCCCTCTATCCTAAATGAAGTGGCGATAGATGTAGTAGGGAAAGTGCGCGAGCGATCTATAAATATGAAACCGAAATTTATAGAGATGGCGTTGTACGGATTTTCTTCATTTCTAGCGTTAATTTTCTGTCGATTTAAGTCGAATTAGAGTTCTTTTTTGCTCTAAAGATCAAGTAAGAAGAACACACAAAAACACCTGTTGAGGCTGTCGCCAACCCCAAACTAGCCACAATGATTCCATCTATTAACTCAGCATTGCGAACATAATCTTCCTGCTGTTCCTTCGGCATCTGGTTAAAGTCCTGAAATGGAATTGAGAATGGATTGCTGACCAGTGCAAACAGTAATATTACGAGGCTCAATACCATGAGAAAGAAGGATGTAATTTGTACCTTAATCATTGCTTTAGTTGAGTTGTTGGGCTGATTGCTGATAAGTCCTTTGGGCTTGACGATTGAGAACAAGGCTGGGGCTACTGAGCCACAAATTGCTTTCCACAAGCCTTACAGAGATAACACTGCTTGCCCCGGCGATGTCCATTTTTTGATAGTTGGTTAGATTGGCAGTGAGGGCATATCATTACTTTCATTACAATTCCTGACAGGCGATCGCCCACATACGGCTCTAAATACGACACCATCAAGTCTTCAATCTGCTGCGCTAAGCGTTGGCGATGTTCGGGGTCAGGTGTGCGGAGTGCTGCCAGGATCAGAGCATTGCTACTATGCACACAAACCTCCGCCAGCAAATAGTGCTGTTCCTCTGGAAGGGCAGGGTTACGATGTCTGAGAATACTTGCCATGAAGGCGATCGCATCCTGGGTCATACTCTCATCAATGGATTGAAAGATCTGACGCGCCAAATAAAATTGCACAAACACGACTCGTGATATGGGTTGTTCGAGGATCTCTGACACAGATTCTACTAAAAGGTGAATCATCTGACGTAGAGGAAGTTGTACCAAAGCTGGAATATCGACCTGCGCCCAGAAGCCTTTGACTCGCTCGGCGTGACGTAACTCCATTGCCTTAAAAATGGCTGCTTTGTCAGGAAAGAACTGATAGAGCGAACCAACTGCCGTTCCTGCTTTAGCAGCGATCATATGAGTTGTTGCAGCGTCGTAACCCACCTCATCAAACACTGCTGCTGCTGCATTGAGAATTTTCTCAACTCGTTCTTTGCCCCGTCGTTGTTTGGGCTGACGACGTAAATTATTGGCAACTGAGAGACTTGACGAACGTGAAAGTTCTGTCATATTTTGGATGTTATCGGTTAAAACGTGACAGTTTTTTCACAATTCTATCAATGGAGGCTACTATGCGCTCAATGCTTCCCGGTGCGCCTTGGTTGTTGGCGCATAAATCCATGCTGAAGGTCAACCAACCGTGCAGGGTTTCGCTATACGGTGTTGACTATGTGATGTGGAAGGATTCGTTGGGGGAAGTCCATGCCTTGCCTAACGCCTGTCCACACATGGGAGCTATGCTGTCAGAGGGATGGTGTGAAACGCGAAAGGATGGTCAAAGTGTGGTTGTCTGTCCATTTCATGCGTTGCCCTTTGATGCCACTGGGTGTACCGTTCTACCCGGTTCAGGCAAAAAGACATCACCTCAATTACAACCCTTAGAACTCGTGATTCAAGGGGATTTCATCTGGTCGTATGGCGGATACGAACCCAAAATGGCAATTCCCACAGTGCTCAATGAGATTGTGAAGGAGTACTATTTTGTAGGGCATACAGGCGATCGCAGTGTCGCAACTGATCTGCTGACCATGCTATTAAATATGCATGATTACAATCATCAGAATGGCACCCATCGCGACTTATTTCGCATTACCGACGTCCATTTCCATAAGTTCATCGACAACGGGTATCACTCCCAGGCTTTCTATGAGATGCCCACGGCACCCTATCATCTGATCGAAAAACTCAGGAAACCTGACTTATTTCTACTCCCCACCACGATCAAAGCACACCTTGAGAATTACTTCCCATGCCTGGTGCTTTTGTATGGCGAAATGCCTTTAGGTAAAGCGGTGCAATGCCATTTCTTTGTGCCAGAAGCCGAAAACCGAACGCGAACATATATCCTGCTCTTTGGTCAGCCGAAACATCCTGTCTTCAAAGTATTTGGCAAAACGTATCTCAAATTTGGGCAGGTTGTCGTTGATCAAGACGCTGATATTTTGAGCAAAATTTATCCGAACACTCCACAAAAAATTAAGCTCAATAACGAGGTTGGCATGGATTGGGTACGCCGCAACTTTAAGAGCTTTCCTGATGCTGTAACCCCTAAGCTCTCTAGATAACGACTCACTTGTTTTTAGAGTTTTTAGAGACTACTTAGTTTTTGCTCTCCTGCAACTGCATTCCAACCAAAACAGCCCACGGCTAACAGTGCTAATCCTGTTCTTACCCAGTGCCAGATTGACCAGGTTGAGAGTTTAGTTGCTACTTGAGACAACTCAATGGATTGAGTAACAAATTCTGTATTGGCATCCGCAAAATAAACCGGAAAGGTGAGTGTGCAGATCAGGATTAGAAACACTCCAAAACTTAATATCAAACGTTGATTGGGGAAGGGTTTCCAGGAAACAGCTAAAGCTGCGATCGCCAACAGTAGGGAAACCATGTTTAATGGCACCATCAGCTTGGGTAGAAAGAACAGATCATTTGTCATCCAATCCAGAAAACGTTGGGGTTCCAGCGATTGCCAAAACTTCACCATCACAAGTGCAATAAACAAAAAAGCACCTGAAAATGCACTTAAGGCAATCAGGGCAGAAACCTGTAGGGATGTTGCTAATCTTTGCATTATCTCATCTCATGCATGAGCTTTTTCTTCGTCTTGAGTTGAGCTCAATTTACTCGTTGCGACGTTCGATATCTCATCTATTCTTGTGTATCCTGGTTCACTCTTGCGATCGATAGTCACGTTGAGACGGTTGAGGCAAAGGGGGTGTGGCTGTGTCCTCAGTCAGAGACTTCAACCGCACAAGTCAACGTTGTGACCACAATTGCTGCATTGGAGCGAGGAGCAAGCCTCCCAGCCCAACGAGGATTAGAGCGATTGAGGTCATGATGTAGAGAAGGGCTGTACCTGCCCCTGCACCCGTTCCTGTGATGAAACTCAAGAGCGGAATAAGGCTTCCATATTGTTGAAGGGCAGGCTCAAAGATCCGATCGCTCAATGGTCCGGCAATCAGAAGCGCGATCGCACTCACTCCTTGAATCACTAATGCATTGGCAGCAAAAACCCGTCCCTGTAGAGCAGGTGGCACGTTTGTCATCCAAATTGCCGTCTCGGAACTGCCTAACAATGGAAAATTGAGCGACGAACAAAATTGAGCCGGAAGCCAGACCTGGGGCGATCGCCCCAGACCAAATACGGTTTTGCTGACTCCTGCGCCGATGAATCCTAAGAGCATTCCATGAGTGTGACGTTTTGGACCACCCCAGGTACTGATAATTAAGGCTCCGACCACACCTCCAATGCCTGCGGCTGATGCCGTGCCGCCTAAAATCGTGGCATTGCCATTCGTTCGCGCCAGAATCATGGGGTCGTAGACGGCACCGCCTAGGTCGTGGGCAAACCAAAAGAGCGCGGTTGTGACCAGTAATGCTCGTAAACCTGGATTGCTCCAGATGACATGGAAGCCAAGCCCTAGCTGTTGTTTGATGGAGGCTGGAGGCTGGTTGCTGTTGTTGTTTTGGATTCTGGGAATCTGAATTGAGAGTAAGGTCGCGATCGCCACTGCAAAGGTAACGCCATCGATCAGCAACAGTCCCAGCAATCCAATTGTGGGATATAGAATGCCTGCCAACGCAGGAGCGGCGATCGCAGAGCCATAATGCACCATCGACCCCATGCTGTTGGCGCGAGTGTAGTGCTGTTCTGGGACAATCAGCGAAATAGAGGTCGAGTAGGCGAGTTGTTGGATTTGGGCGAAACTTCCTGTGACGGCACTGGTCACGTAGAGGTGCCAGAGTTGCAGATGATGGGTGAGAAACAGAAAGGCGATCGCCCCAGTTGCCAACGCTGCAACGGTGTCTCCCAATATCATCAAGAATTTGCGGTTAAGGCGATCGACAATAATTCCGGCAAACAGGTTGACGACGAGTTTGGGCAGTTGGGCAGAAAAACCCACTAATGCCAGGGGAGTTGCCTGTCCGGTCAGTTCCCATGCCCACAGGGTCAGAGCAAACTCCGTCATGTAGCTACCCATCGTGGACACCAGTTGACCCAACCAGATCATGGTAAATGTACGCACAGGTTTAGAAATGGAAATTAAATAAGTTCGATATTTGGCAGGGGTGGGTTTTGTCGTCAAATCCCCTACAAAGTGCCGATTGATCTGCTAAACCCGCCCGTACAGTTTACGGATTTATTAAATCCACGATTCTTTTAGTACTGCTATTCATGGATAGGGTTTGGAAATAAAACCAGGGGGTGTGGGGGCTGCGCCCCAGCCAGGGGTTCCACCCCTGCACCCCAAATTCCCACCCTTATTTACGACGAGTTGTACTTAGTTAAGACAGGTCAAAGTTAAGACAGGTCAAAGTAAAGGCAGAAGCATCTCAGGCAGTTTGTTGAGAATCAGTTCGTCAGTAATGGGACCACGAGTGACACTGCCCCAAAGTTGGTAATCTACAAAGAAAATTCGATTGGCTTGGGAGGCTGACATCGTTTGTAGAACCGGGTTTTGATTCCATTTGGCTTTCAGTTCCTCCTTGGGATTGTAGGGATCGGACGAATCCCAGGCAATCACCAAAATAATGTCGGATTGTAGGGAGGGTAATAGTTCCAGGGATGTTTGTAGCCATCGCGTTTCTCCGGGTGGAACGGGTTCAGGATAGACCAGATGAAAGCCAATCTCCTCTAACAAGCGACCTGCGGTACTGTCAGCGGCGATCGCCACATCATTCATTAGCGTGTTAACTGCCAAAATCAACACATCTGGATAAGCGGTGACTACCGGGGCTAATTGCGATCGCACGGTTGCCAATTGCTGTTCGTGAGCGGCTAACAACTGCTCTGCTTCTGGTTCTCGATCAAGGGCTTTGGCGATCGCTTGAATATCATGAAACCAGACTTGTTCATTACCCTTCGTATCGGAGAACAATAGGGTTGGCGCAATTTGATTGAGTAATTGGTAGTGAGCCTGGGTTGTCCAATCCTCAGCCAAAATCAGATCAGGGTTGACCAGAGCCAATTTCTCCAATGATGGATTTTTGCGATCGCCCACGTTGATTGGCTGGGTTGTGACGCGATCGCCCAGATAAGGGATCTGCGCCTTGGGATTGTCAAATGTTTCCAGGTTGAGTGCGGTTACTTCTGCATAGGCAATCGGTTGTACTCCCAACGCCAAAATGGAATCGAGAATATGAGGGCTGAGTGCTGCGACCCGTTGCGGTTGTCCACAGACTTCCGTTTCGCCCATTTCATGCGCCACCAGTCGGCATTCACCGGATTGGGCAGGAGACTGACTCCTGAAACGTGAATGGTCGAATGTAGAACTCTGACAGGCGGTAACCCACAGCCAGGTAAGCAAGAGCAGGAGCGATCGCTTCAGCCATTGCCATCGTTGACGTTTCACGGCTCTTGCTCCTGCTTAGAAAGTGTAAGAAATGCTGGCTCTGACATTGAATGGCGCACCTGGGTAGACAATATCTGAGCCTTGATGAGTTTCGTAATATTCCACATCAAACAGGTTTTCTACATTCAGTTGTGCTCTCCAATTGTCGCGACGGTAGTAAACAGCAGCATCAGCCCGAACAAAGCTAGGCAACTCAAACTCTGGGGGGTCAAATCCGGCATAACCTGGGCGATCGTCCACAAAAAACAGCCCAAAGCCAAAGCCCAATCCTTGCAGGTTGCCTTCCTGAATCTCATAGGTTGTCCATACACTGGCGGTATGTTCTGCAACGTTGGCTAACCGACTCCCTTCTGGAAGCGTATTGTCTTCAGTAATCTCGGCATCGGTGTAGGCATAGGAAGCAATCACATTCCAACCCGGTAAAATTTCACCGATCGCATTAAACTCGATACCCTGACTGCGCTGTTCTCCCACTTGAATCGAGAAGTCCGGATCATCTGGATCGTTGGTTAACACGTTGGTTTTAGTCAGGTGATAGGCTGCTAGTGTGAAGGAGATATTCTCATTGATGTCTGCCCTGACTCCTACCTCATATTGTGTGCCCCGTTCTGGGTCAAACGCCTCTCCGCTTGCAGAACGCCCCACGACAGGCAGGAATGAGCGACTGAAGCTGGCATACAACGATAACGGTTCAATCGGTTGGTAAACAATTCCAAGTCGGGGACTAAAGGCTGTGTCGGATTGCTCAGAAATCGTGCCAGCAAAATTTTGAAATTGGTCGGCAAAATCCAACCGTCCCCCCACTAAAAGATGCAAGTTATCCAGCAGATCAATTTGGTCTTGCACATAAATGCCGAAATCATTGGTCAACGTGGTTTGATAATAGCGAAGCTGCAAATCTGTGGGAATCGGAATGTCATAATTGGGGTTAAAAATATCAAGCGGTGTTAGATCGGCTGAAAAGGAGTTATAGGAATTGGTAAAACGGCTGAAATCAACTCCAATCAAAAGCTGATGTGCGATCGCCCCCGTGTTAAATTCACCAATGACTTCCGCTTGAATGCCGTAATTCTCCCAACGCGATGCATCATCGCGTAGCTCTCGCTGCATGAAGCGATCGTCCAACAATCCACCGTTGTTATCGGCTCGTCTACCGCCCTGCCACACAGAGAAGATAGAACCCGCATTGCGAAACCGCCAGTTTTCATTGAACTCGTGCTCAAAGCGATAGCCAATGCGGTACTGCTCTGCAAAGAATTCATCGAGTTGGGGATAGCCCAAAAAGCGGTCGATGGGTAACACGAGAGAACCGTCACTTAAAGCAGTCAGACCGCGATCGAACACCGGATTGTCGTAGAGATATTCCCCTTCCAGTGTTAGAGAGGTGGCATCGCTCAAATTCCATTGCAAAACAGGGGCAATAAAAAACCGTTCGTCGTTGACGAAATCGCGGAAGCTACCTGAGTTTTGGTATGCCAGGTTGAGCCGATACAGCAGATCTTCATCCTCGGTGAGGGGTCCAGAAATATCAATCTCTGGTCGGTAAAAGCTAAACTGCCCGCCTGTGAATTCCACTGAATAGTAGGGATCGGGCAACGGTTGCTCAGTGACAATATTGACGATGCCACCGGGCTGGGTCAGCCCATAGAGAATCGAGGCTGGACCTCGCAGGACCTCAATTTGCTGAATATTGGCGGTTTCAGCAATGGAGTAGAAGTTGTTGTTGCGGAATCCATTTCTAAAGTTAGTATCTTGCGAAAAACCGCGAATAATGATCGATCCGGCATCTGTACCGCCATACTGCCCATCTAAGGTAATGCCACCGATGTTTTCCAGTGCATCTCGATATTCCACAATTCCCTGATCTTCCAGTACCTGTTGTGGAATCACTTGAATGGATGCCGGAATATCTCGCAACGGCGTATCTGTGCGGGTTGCAGTGCTTGCTTCTGGTGTGTAATATCGGTTGTTTTGCTCACCTGTGGCGGTGATTTGTAATCCCTCCTGGGTTTGTGTAGTGGTTGCTGCTCCAGTGCTAACACTCAGAAGGAGCGATCGCCCATCGGTTCTCACGTCAGCTACCGGAGGAGCATTTGTTCCCGTGATGACAATCCGCACTCCGTCGCTTCTAGAACTAATCGCAACAGCCGCAATCCCTTCCGCAGGAGCAATTTCTTGAAATTCGCTCCCCTCTGGCAGACTTAACACTGCGTTGGGAATATCTGCAATCAGCGCATTGCCCACTACAGATGTACTGACAGGGGGCAATTCCCCACCTGCCGTCGTCAAGACAAGTTCTAACCCTGACTCGGTTGGATTCAGCTCTACTCCGGTAATCTCAATCTGAAGCTGAGCAATCCATTCCGCCACTGTGCTCGCTGGATGGTCGATCTCGCTAAGGCGGTTAATTGCCTCTTCCGGAACAAGATAAGCTGAGTTTTCTTGTTGAGACTGACTGGCAACTGCCTCACCTGCAATAACCCCTTGTGAATCCTGTGCTTTAGCGGGCTGGATTCCGGTTATGGCAGTACCAATGACACATCCGACTATTAAACTTTGCGATGCAAAGCCTTTTCTTTTAGGGAATAGTTGCCCTTTTTGTCCACGCTGTGAACCCATCTCAATCACTCCTCACATGACACCTTCTAGCTCTGGCGTTATGCAACACCCTGTTCTAGATAGGAATTACTCTCAATAGTGACGAGAATAAAGGATTCAGGCGATCGCCATTTGTCCCAAACGGATCTTTTTTTGCCCGATCGGGATCTTTTATGATTTAGATGCTGGTGCGATAGGCGATCGGCGTGATCCCAAAGCGTTGCTTAAAGGCATGACAAAAGCGGCTTTGGCTGGCGTATCCCACAGTGTGGGCGATCGCTGCAATACTCAACTGCCGTTCCGCTAACAGTTGTTTGGCGTGTTCCATGCGATGTGTTTGCAGATAGCCAAAGACAGTCGTACCAAAAATTTGACGAAATCCGTGTTTGAGTTTGTAGTCGTTGATCCCGGCTTGTCGAGCTAAATCCATCAGCGACGGTGGATTTTGAATATCGCGAATTAGGATATCTCGCGCCTGGTACAGTCTTTCAACATCATCGGCATGAAGGGAACGAGTGTGTGTGGATTGTTGATGTTGTTCAAGCCACTGATGAAGCTGTAGAGCCAGTAATTCCAGTGCTTTGCTTTCTAAGCAAATACGCTTTGTAATCCCGGAATAGGGACAATGAATAATACTTTTCAAAGCAGTTTGCATAGCAAAGCTTAGTGCTCCGGTAGAACGATGAAAGCGTTGGATCGAGTGATCTTGTAATAACTGCTGTAATTCGACCGGAAGTGGCTCAGAAGTTGAATGAAACGAACGGAAATAAGGTAGATCGAGCGAAATTTTGACGAGTTGTAGTCGTTGTCCAGCTGGAAAAATCTCTGTTTCTTGTATGTCAGGTAGAAAAAACAGATAACTTTGACCTGCCTTTTCTTCGTATTCGCTCTTGACTCCCGGAACGTTGGGCGTCAGTACGCGATGGTGCCCAGACACGTAGAATTTGCACACCAATGGCATTGACTCATCATGCTCTGTGAGAACGCTTAAAGACTCGTGAACGTGATCATCAATGAATTCAAGACAAAATCCAGGACGCAGTTCAATTTGCCAGTAGTAATCCTGGCTGTAGCGATGTTTGCAGCGGACGACGCGATCGAATCCGTCTTCACCACAGGCGATCGCCCCATTTCCTGACTGAAGACTTTCCTCCCACTCTTCTAAATATTCTGCGCTAGTGATGCTCTGACTCATAAACACGATTTCAACGGAACTTATGCAATGGAACTTTTTTGCTAATCGGAATACACATCGGCGTACCTGTTACCGGATCTCGGACAATCCGGCTCTCTAACCCAAACACGTCTTGCACCAAACTTTCGGTCATCACTTCAGCAGGATTGCCCTGAGCGTAAATATGTCCCTGCCGCATGGCTACCAAGTAATCGGCATAGCGACAGGCTTGATTTAAATCGTGTAACACCATGACGATCGTGCGTCCCTGTGTCTGGTTCAGGTCATACAACAGATCCAGCACTTCGATCTGGTGCGCTAAATCTAAAAATGTAGTGGGTTCATCCAGTAACAGAATTTCTGTATTTTGGGCGAGTGCCATGGCAATCCAGGCGCGTTGTCGTTGCCCTCCAGACAAACTATCGAGGGGGCGATCGCCCATCTCAGTCATCCCCGTAATCGTCAAAGCCTGTTCTGTAAACTGCTCATCCTCCTGTGACCACTGTTGGAGCCAACTCTGATGGGGATAGCGTCCCTGTGCGACCAGTTCTCGCACCGTCAATCCTTCGGGAGCCGTTGGGCTTTGCGGCAACAATCCTAACTGCTTCGCAATCTCCTTGGTAGAACGTTTGGCGATTGCCACTCCATCCAGGTATACCGTTCCACTCTGAGGTTTCAGTAACCGTGCCAATCCCTTCAGCAGTGTGGACTTGCCGCAACCATTAGAACCCACGAGAGCCGTGATTTGACGTGCGGGGATATCGACATTGAGATTTTGGATAATCGTGGTGCGATCGTATGCCAGCGTCAGGTTACGAGTGGTGAGGGTTGCTTCCATTGTTTTTTAGGAATTGCGATTTTGATAGAAGGATGGGGTGTAGGGGTGAAACCCCTTGTCTTTTCACATATTGCGATTGCGATACAGCAAATAAAGAAAATAGGGAGCACCGACAGCAGCGGTAATGACGCCACAGGGAAGCTCAATGGGGGCAAACAGCGATCGCCCCAGCAAATCCGCCAATGCCACAATGAGTCCTCCTAACAGAGCAGAGGTTGGGATCAAGCCTTCGTGGGCTGCACCAACGAGTTGCCGCGCCAAATGGGGAGCCATCAAACCGACAAAGCCAATTGTTCCTGCGGTTGCCACACTCGTTCCTGAAAGCGCAACCGCAATGAGCAACAGGAAGCCACGTTGCCATTCGACTGCACTGCCCAATCCACGCGCCACACTATCGCCTAGATGCAGCGTATTTAACTCACGCGCATAAAGAAGGGATAACGGAATCAACACCATTAACCAGGGAAGTAATGCTCGAACATGATCCCAGGTGCGTCCATAGACACTTCCGGCTAACCACACCAAGGCTTGACTGACATCGTAAATGTTGCCAAAGGTGATCATTAAACTCGTCAATGCCCCAGCGATCGCCCCAACTCCTACTCCCACCAAAATCAACCGAATCGGAGAACTACTACTAATCCACGACAGCCAATACACCAGCAGAGCAGCAATCAATGCTCCTACAAAAGCTGCGATCGACAGCAGCGATACTGGCATTGTGGGAAACAACACAATTAATGCAACAGCTGCTAACCCTGCACCTGCTTCTACCCCAATCACTTCAGGAGCCGCTAAAGGATTGCGCGTCAACCCTTGCAGGAGTGTTCCGGCGATCGCCAATGCCATCCCCACCAGAAATGCGGTGATCACTCGCGGCAACCGCAGCGTATAGATCACAAAATCGTAATCAGGATTGTTGGTATTGAAACCCAGGAGGGTTTTGATGACAGCGATGGGGGTAATGGGATATTCGCCATAGCCAACGCTCAGAACCAGAACCGCTAGACTGGCGATCGCCAGAACAAGCAGCATCAGTGGTACCCGTCGATCGAGCCGAACGGACAATGGAAAGCGGTAGGAGCGGATGGTTAACCAGCTTCTAGTCACAAATCAGGTCACAAATAAGGGTTAGCGAGAAAGCACTTTTAAGAGTACTACGTTGCTAGCACTATTGCAAATAATTCTCATATAGACTTTCTAAACCATCCAAACTAAACCTGTATAAGCATCTATCGCTAACGTAGGATGGTAATTTCTCTCGAAAGTGACGCTCAAGCACTTAACCTGATAGACCTACAGATGCTTTGTGACGAAGCAGAAAAACGGGGCGAAGTTATTTATCAGCACACTCATTCTGGAAGATGATTCTGATCCAACCCGATTACCTACAGGAATTTAATCAGGACTGTGCCTGTCTCCCCCAAACGTAACGTATACCTCCGCGGTTACACAACAGCTCCTATGCTAGATTGAAACTGTTGCCATGCTGGAGAGCGGTGAACATGACAAGCGCAACCCATCCAAATGCCGACATCGACTATCCCGAATCGGATGGTAAGCCTATGGCTGAGAGTGACTACCAGCGTCCTTACATCGCTTATGGCACGGAGATCCTCAACATCTTTTTCGCGGATCAGCCTCAAGTCTACGTTTCCGGCAATATTCTCATCTACTACGAAGAGGGCAACCCAAAAGCTTGTGTATCTCCAGACGTGTTTGTTGTTTTGAATCGTCCTAAAGGCAAGCGCACGTCCTACAAAGTTTGGCAGGAAAACAACCAGTATCCCAACTTTGTCTTAGAAATTACATCTAAATCGACTGTTAGTGAAGATCAAGGGACTAAGCGGGGTCTATATGCGTTCTGGGGTGTATCTGAATATTTTCAGTATGATCCCAGTGCCGATTACCTGGAACCCCCTCTCCAGGGCTACCAACTGATTGACGGAAATTACTTTCTGTTACCTGCAACAACTTTACCGAATGGGGATTTGTCAATTACGAGTGCTGTATTGGGATTAGAGCTACATCTAGAACAAGGGGAACTGCGCTTTTACAACCCGGCAACAGCGGAGAAATTGTTGAGCCATGCCGAAGCAGAAGCCGCTCGAAAAACCGCACAAGATAAAGCCGAACGACTGGCAACCCGATTGCGAGAACTGGGCATTGACCCCGATTCGATATAACCAGCAGTCTGTACTCCGTTTAAGATAAACCCCGCTCCATCTGGGATAAGACGGCGATCGCGAAATCCCTCACTATTTGATCTGTATTTATTAGGAATGATTCCTAACTGTAGGAGTGTGGGGCGATCGCGTGAATAGGCTGAGAAGAAGTGGGTGGTATTCCAAACCTGTTGATAGCCTCCGTAAGAACCGCCTGTAGTCTCCCTTATCAAGGGGGACGGCGACAGCCGGGGATCAATAGCAACAGATCTGAAACACTATCAACAGGTTCCGACCAGGGTAAATTACGGGTTGTTCCTAATGCGGCTGAATCAACAACAGGAAGGTCGGTTGCAGCGTTGACCGACACAGCACTCACCGCCAAAATGGCTAACGATCCTAAACCAATTAATTTGCGCCAAACCATAATACTTCTTAGAGTAAGAGGCTTTGTCTTGACGATAGAACAAGGATTTGGAGGTTAACAGGAGTTATGGGGGCGATCGCATCACAGCTCTAAATCGCTTGCATAATGCTTGCCGGAGTATGAGTTTAGAGTGTTTGACAAGATAGTGACAATGGCAAAATGCTACAGGTTTGTGATGGCAGAGTGTGATTCAAGTCACTTTGAGTGCCTTCGTTGTCGCTCAAAGACTCTTCGTTGCTATTCGGAGTGTGATTCAAGTCACTTTGAGTGTCTTCGTTGTCATTTAGAGACTCTCTGTTACCACTTTGAGTGTGATTCAAGTCACTCAGAACCCCTTCGTTGCCTCTAAAAGTGTATTCATTGCCACTTCGAGTGTGATTCAAGTCACTCAGAGTATCTTCATTGCCTCTAAAAGACCCTTCGTTGGGTTTCTTTTGCTTTTCATACCATCTCAAAGTGAGTTCGTTGGGTTTCGTTGACTCTTTGAAGCGATTGCTTCTCCCAAAATCCACGGAGAGACTATAGCAATCCTATTTGATTTGTGAAAAAAGCTGTTTGTGAAAGTGCCCGCCCTTTGGGCGGGCACTTTCACAAACGATTTAGGATCGCTATATCTCATTTGTCTATGTGTTTGGGTAATTTCTGGTGCTGAGTATTTTTGTTGCGATCGCCTTTTACTCATTACTTGAATGATCAGCCGCTGGAATTTTAGCGACACTGGCAGATTGCAATAGTTCAGGGAATTGTTTCCAGGGAATATCACCTGTGCTGCTATCGAGATAGCGTTTGCCAAACTGAAGTAAGGCAGAAGCCGTTTCATCCGTTGGTAAATTGGTGAGTAAATAAGTGGGCTTGTGAGGAGCAGAAAAAGCAACGGTGCAGGGGCGATCGCATGTCCAGAGGCAACTGATAGGTTGAATTTCAAACGCATCAGACGGTTTGGTAGATAGCGTATTGAGTTGCTCTAACAAGCGGGTGCCATCAGCAGGTTGATTGTTAGGACGCTCCTCAGAGGAATAATGGCAGGATTTACAGACGAACAGGATATGTTTGGACATGGGGTTAGGATTTATTGACCAGGTACTTGAATAAGTCATCAATCACAGCGTCAGCCGCAAGTAAATTTCCTCCATTCCAGGTCAATGTATTGACTGAATACACACGATTATGTTGAGTGGCTTTGAGCGTTTTTCCTAAGGGAGATTGCAGAATTTTGTCGAACGCTTCTTTTTCATCAGCTTCAAACGTTAAGACGAAGAGAACATCCCCATCCATCATTGCCAATTCTTCTACAGAGTTCAAAATGACGTAACCGTGTGATGTATCCACATCTTGTACCGTGGGACGCTTTAATCCGATGTCGTCAAATACAGAACCTACAAACGAATTTTTGGCTTGAAGGAAGTATCCCCAATGCATTGAAGGGGCAACAACCGATATTTCCTGGTCTTGATACCGATTTCCCAGAGCCTTTTTTAGCTCATCAACGCGCTGATAGTAGTGCTCCCAGGCTTGTCGGGCTTCCTGCTGTTTGCCTAGTACATCAGCAACAAAATTAAAATATTCGCGCCACGATACTGGTCCATCCCAAGATCCCAATGCTGTAGGACTAATCTGGCTTAGCAGAGGATAAGTCGATTGAATCCGATCCCAACCCAGAATCAAATCAGGCTTTGCCAATGCTATTTTCTCTAAGTTTGGCTCATTCTGAGATCCTAACGGTTTTACTCCCTGAAGTTTGTCCATCAAGTACTCAGGAAAGGGATGCTGTAGATTAATAATCGTGCTGGCGATCGGCTTGACCCCTAAGGTAAGAGCATGTCCTAACGTGACATGAAAGATCGTTGCGAGACGCTCAGGATTGACGGGTACACAGGTTGCGCCCAAAACGTGCTGTACCTTTCGGCAATTTTCTGTGGGCGACGCTGAGGAGGTCGTCTTTTGACCCATCCGACCAAACGCTGAAACGAGCAGAAATGTCAGAATTCCCAACACCAGCAGATAGATGAAACGATACAGAAGTTTCTTCATAAAAACTGGATTTAAAACCTCCAGGAAACAGTCCCTTGCACTTCAAATGGGGCACCCGGAAACACACGATTGATGTTGAATGCGCTCTCATAGTATTCAATATCAAACAGATTTCTGAAGTTGATTGCTGCCCTCAAGCGATCGCGCTCATAAAAGATGGCAGCGTCCGTGCGAAGATAGCTGGGCAATTCAAAGGTGTTGGCTAAATCGCCTTCGCGATCGCCCTGGTAGAACAAGCCAATCCCTAACCCCAACCCCCTTAAGCTGCCCTCCTGGATTTGATAGGTTGTCCACAAATTAAAACTATGCTGTGGGACACCATTAATGAGATTTCCGATTGCAAAATCATTATCTTCCGTAATTTGGGCATCGGTATAGGCATAACCACCAATAACGTTCCAACCGGGTAAAATTTCGCCGGAGAAGCTAAGTTCAACACCCTGGCTATTCTGCTCACCCACCTGAATTGTTCGCAATGGATCATTAGGATCAGACGTTAGAATATTGCTGCGAGTCTGGTCATATAGTGCCAGTGTTGCTGCAAGGCGATCGCTGATATCAGCTTTGACCCCAACTTCAAACAATCTTCCCCGTTCAGGTTCCGCCAGAGTTTCACTATTGAACACGTTGGCTTCGGGTCTGAATGAACGACTAAAAGCAGCATACAGAGAAATTGGTGGAATGGGTTGATATACGATTCCTACTCTGGGGCTAAACACTTCCTGTGCAGAGAAGGAATCCGTAGGAAAGCTATTGTTAATCTCTTGATTTGCAATATCCAAGCGTCCGCTCAACAGTACGATGAGATTATCGGTGAGTGAAATTTGATCTTGAACATAAAACCCATAAGTATTAGAACTGGCTTCTCCCTCAAACGGTTCGCCAAATCGTGAACCGATTGGTTGATTGTATTCAGGATCAAAAATATCAATAGGAGCTAGATTGAAACGAGAGTCAGACGGTTCAACACTGTCCTGATCAGTGCGAGTGTAGTTCACTCCAACTAACAACTGATGTTCAATACGACCTGTTGAAAATTCACCAACAACGTAGTTGTCAATTGTAAAGTTTCGAGAATCAGTTACGCCTCGTGTGACTCCACGTTGGAGCGTCCGATTATCAGCATCTAAACTGCGGGGAAACACAATCACTCGATCCTGTTCTAACCAGGCTGCTTCAAAGATACTGCGGAACTGCCAGTTTTCATTGAGGCGATGTTCAAGGTTGTATCCAATCCGAAATAGCTCAACATCATCCCGATCAAAGGGTTCACTGAGATTGCGATCGAGCGGAATTTCGCCATTAGGATTTGGCAAAATCGTTCCCCTTGCAGGCAAACCCATCTGTCCGTAAGACCCGTCAATGTTTAAGTATTCGGCTGATAGTCTTAAGTTGGTGCGATCGCCTATTCGCAACGATACAACCGGAGCAATGACATACTGGTTGCGCTCAAAATTTTCTACAAAACTGCCAGTCGTTCTCGCCAGCAAATTTAACCGATACAAAACTGTTTCACCATCATTCAGCGGTCCTGATAGATCGATCGCACCCCGATAGAAATCAAAGCTTCCTGCCCCTGCTTCTACGGAGTAAAACGGTTCAGAGAGGGGTTGTTCACTAATGATATTGATGATTCCACCCAATGAACCCTGACCATACAACACAGAAGCAGGTCCTCGCAGTACTTCAATGCGCTCAATGGTTGCCGGATCAAAGCTAGAAATCGTACTGTACGGCAGACGAATGCCATCTCTCAACACATCGTACTCACCTGCTTCAAACCCTCGAATAATCGGATCTTCATAAATAGATGTGGATGCCTGTCGGGCTTGAGAGATCCCAGGTACGCTGCGAAGAGCATCAATTAAATTTGTGGGCTGTCGATCCTCCAGTACCTGTTGAGGAATGACCTGAATTGACTGCGGGATATCGCGCAAAGGCGTATCTGTGCGAGTTGCAGTAGTTGCGTCAGGAACATAGTAATCATCTTCCTGATCGCCTGTTGCCACGACTTGAATGGCGTCTTCTTCTGTTCCAGCGATCGCCTCTCCCAGAGTCACCGCCAATACGAAGTTTGGTTCCTGCGACCGGGCATCGCTGCCCGCATCCCCACGGGGTCGCACTTCTGCTACGGGTGGCGCATCGGTTCCCGTAATCACCACCCGCACTCTGTCACCCGGTAAGCTTGTCACACTCACCAACGCAATCCCTGCGATCGGATCTGCTTGAGAAAATTCCTCTGCAAGCGTGGCATTGGCAATGTCCACAATCAACGCATTTCCGACGGATCGGGTTTCGGATGGGGCGATCGCACCTTCTGTTGCCAGTACAATCTGCAAGCCTGTGTCGGTCTCCTCAAGGCTTACTCCAGTAATCTGCACTAACGATGCCTCAATCTGAGCGACCCACGCTTCAACGGTTGTTGCAGGTTGTCTTAATTCATCTAGCTGAGATCGAGAGTCATTAGCTAGATGCGGCTGATTATCACGAATCGGGTTCTCAGATTCCTGCAATGACACCTGACCGACGACAAATGACGGTTCTTCTGCCGCTTGTGCCCCGGCAGGCAACGCTGCACCCATCAAGCAGCCTGCCACACCCAGCATTAAGCCTAACCGAACTTGCACCAACTCCATGCTCATCAACACTCCTCACAACGGGCATTTGCCCTTATTGAAAACCCTTCTTAATAAGAGATGAAATGTAGTGTAGAGAAGCCAGTCAAGCCATGTCTATCCCAAAACGGCATTCTATGATCCCAAAACGGACAATTGCCCTGCTAAACACTCCCTTGGGGTGATGCCAAACTGACGCTTGAATGCAGCGGCAAAATGCCCTAGATGAGCATAACCAACGCGATTGGCGACTTCTGCAACCGTGCAGTTGCCTGCTCTCAATAGTTGTTCTGCCTGTTGCATCCGTTGTTGCGTCAGATAGCCAACGACCGTAGTCCCAAACAATTCTTGAAATCCCCGACGCAGGGTGCGATCGCTCACCCCAACTTGTTGAGCAAGTTCTAACAACGACGGTGGATGTTCTAATTGCTGCGTCAGAATTTCCTTAGCGTGATGAATGCGGGCGATCGTGTCTGATTTGAACCCGGTGAACAAGGACGATGGCTGCTTCACAGAAATGCGATCAAGCTGTAACCCCAACAACTCAAACACTTTGGCTTGCAGATAGAGCCGTCGCACGACTCCTTTTAATGGAGTCTTGAGAATCTGTTGCACGACTCGTTGCATTGGCAGGGTGACATCGGGAAAGAAAGATGTTTTCCACTCATGGTCGCGAAGCAACAGTGATTTCAAAGCCAATGTATGAGCTGACCCATCCAACAAAAAGGGTTCCAGCAACTCTGGTGACAGATGAATACTAACACCGAGCAACCGTTGCGATCGCTCGTATTGAGCCACATAGCCAGGAGAAATCCCACTGCCTGAAAGATAGCTGCAAGTACCTCCTATTGTGGGATACACATCCTCATGATGAATCAGTCCATTCAGCAACAGCGAACACTGTACCAGATGGTCATGAACAGGTACTTTAAGGAATAAATCATCTTGATATTCAAAATTCAGAATATCCAACCAAACTCCCGGCACAAGCTCCATACTCTGAATATGCCCCTTGCCAAGACAGGTAGGCATCTCCTCCCACACTTCAAATTCATCAATCGGTGTATGAATCAGAGCGATCTCAGAATGGTGTTGCCATAGTTCAGAATACTCAGCCGATGAGAGAGCGAGAACCATAATTGTGTTCTAATCCGTTCTATTGTTTCACCTTCGATCGCGCCAGGTAGATAAAAAATGGCGCACCAATGAGAGCCATCATGATTCCCACGGGTAATTCCTGGGGTTTGATGACCAACCGGGCTGCCAGGTCAGCGATCGCCAGCAGGATTGCACCCCAAACCGCCGCATAGGGCAGAATCCATCGGTAATCGACTCCCACCCAAACGCGGACGATGTGGGGAATGACGAGTCCAATAAAGCCAATGGGTCCCGCCAAGGCAACGGCACTCCCAGCTAATAAAACAACGACCAAAGCTGCGATCGCCTTCACCCATCCCGTTCGCAATCCCAATCCTTGAGCCACTTCTTCACCTAGGGTTAGGGCAGTGATTTGTTTGCCCATGCTAAATGCAGTAATTAAGCCAATCCCAACATAGGGGAGAATGGGCAACAACACGTCGAGGTCGCGTCCAGCAACAGATCCGGCTAACCAAAAGCGAATGTCATCTAAGGTGCGTTGATTGAGGATGAGAATTCCAGTCGTTAAAGAAGATAAGAGATACGTGAGAACGGCTCCTGCCAGGATGAGTTTTAAGGGAGTAATGCCGCTTCGTCCGATTGAGCCAAGGGTGTAGACCACAATTGCTGCGATCGCACCCCCAGCAAATGCCACCCAGGTCAGCACTTGAATCGGCACCGTACCCAAGAAAAACGTTGTTGTGACTACGGCTAACGCGGCTCCAGCACTAATCCCCAAAATACCTGGATCTGCCAATGGATTGCGGGTTAATCCTTGCATCAATGATCCGGCAACGGCTAACGCGGCTCCAACAACCAGCGTCACCAAGACTCTGGGCAATCGTACTGTTGTAATGATGAGGTGATTGGTGGAACCGTCAAACGCGATGAGCGATCGCCAAACTGTCTCTAAATCAATATCCGCTGCACCAAGAGTGACGCTCAAGACCAGACACAGACAGAGTAGCAGAAAACTGATGGCTAAACCGATAAGTCGAGTTAGGTGCGATCGCTGAGACGATAAAGTGAGAGCCTTGATTGGAGTCATATCAATGAATCGCAGATGAACAGGGGTTAACCCAACTCAACCAGGGCTAAGCGGTAGATATCCCGTAGGATTGGCAGGGAAAACAGAAATCGATCGAGTCTGGAAAATCGTCGGTAATGTTTGAGTGGTACTTTTCTCGGCAGATCATGAAACGTGCAGATTTCTTTGATGTGGTAACGGGAGTCCCACGCTTCAATTTGATGAATGTTAGCGATCGCCCAATCAAATGTTGCAGAGGTATGTTTGACGGCTTGATAAGGTTTACGGACGTTGTGCCGAGATGCCGAGCTTGACCCCTTCTAGCGATCGCAACTGATCCATGACGGCAACTACACGACCATGTTCCACTTTTTCATCGGCGTTAATCACCACAAGGTGTTCTTGATCACCGATGATTGTTTTCACTTGCGCTGCTACATCCTCAACCTGGATAGGTTGGCGATCGAGAAATACATTTCCTTGCTCGTCGATGGTGACAGTGAGCTTGCTCTGTTGTTGGGATTGAGCGGTTTGCGCCTGAGGCAGATTCACAGGTAAGCCTTCAGAACGGCTAAGAAATAGTGATGCCATGATAAAAAACGTCAAAATGGCAAAGATGACATCAATCATCGGCACAATATTAATTTGGGGTGAATCCTCTAAATCGTCTGGAATGTTCATTGTTAATCCACAGCTGTTAATGTTTTGAATTCTGCAAAGCCCTCATGTTGACCCAGATGTAGCACTTCGAGTTGACTGCCATACTCCCGAATGGCTGCAATCTGCCGTCGATAAAATCCGCGAAACACATTGGCAAACAGCAAAGTAAACACTGCCACGATCAGTCCTGCTGCTGTAGAGACTAACGCTTCGCTGATGCCGCCTGTTACCTGCACGGCACTTTCACTGCCGACACTGCCTAAATTCAGCGAGGCAAACGACCGAATTAACCCAATTACCGTTCCCAACAATCCCAGTAGGGGAGACAGGGTTACAATCGTGTCAAAGATCGTGTTAAACCGCCGCAGAGCAGGCAGTTCAGCCTGGGTTGCTCCTTCTAAAGTCAAGCGAAAAGCATGGGGTGGAAAGTGATTGACCTCTAGAGCCTCTAGAAAAATGCGAGCGATCGGCAAGTCGGCATTTTGCTTGAGCTTGAGCATCGCTGTATCAAAATCATGCGAGTAGGCTCGCAAGACATCCCGCACGACTCGCTTTTGACGACGGTTGATCCGCACCCAAAAGACAACCCGTTCAATGATCAGGGCGATCGCTACGATCGAAAACGCCAGAAGGGGAAACATGACAATTCCCCCGGCTAAAAATAGTTCAATAATCAGCATTTCAGATATCCAGAGCAATAGAACCAATCTTCAAATCGGCAAGGCAGACTTGAATTCGTTATTGATAACTCTTCTCAAAAAGAGAGTATTTTCTTATGAGGATGATGTCAACCCCTCTCATTTCTAAGGTAAATTCTTTTGCCGCATCAAGGAATAACCTGATAACTCTATTTCCTACTTGATCCCCAAGGCTTTATAGATCAAAGGTTCTAGTGATGTATGAAAAAACAACATTACAGAAAAGAATGTGTTGACAGCACCAGCGTTGAATTTTAGGATGAACAGGTTATACAAAGATTCTCAATAACAAGTAGGTGGGGCGAATGACGTTTTCAGATACAGTCGCTCAACAACGAGAAAAGCAAGCCACGGCTCTCAAGCGATTTGTCATGGCTAGTCTGGCAGGATCGGTCGTGTTACACAGTGGTGGGTTGTTTCTCAAAGTCAGTCATCTCTGGCAAGCAGATGAGCCAGCATCCGAAGAAATTACGATTGTGGTGACACCAGAAGAGGAAGGGGTGACACCCACAGATGCAACAGAAATGGCAGTAGCTCCTGAAACACCAGGTGAGCCAACTACCACAGCTGAGTTTTCATCTCCAACGATAGAAACCTTCAGCGAACCAACTGTGGTGCAGGAGTCTACAGTTGCCCCAGTTGAATCCACTCCAGAAGACCCTGTCGCTGAGGAACCACCTTTACAAGAGCCACTGACTGAAGAAGAGCCAACCCCGATTGCTGAGGACGTCACCCCCACAGAAACTGCAACAGAATCAACGGAGGATAACTCGGACGAGCCTTCACAAACCGCTTTGCCAGAATCGGATACTCGTAACTTAAGCGATCTTCTAGCAGAACTCCGACGAGCGCGACAACAGGGCAACTCATCTCCATCAGGAACATCTCAGCAGACCGGCATCTCCGGCAATCCTACTTCCGAAAATACGGGTGGTGTTGGGAATGGAACTGCCACTGCTGCGGCACCCACGTCCAGTATTACTCCCCCCGCAAGTACCCCGACCAGACAAGGTAGGCGATCGCGTGAAATTACGTGTACTGGCTGTGAGTTTGATTATCCAGAAGCCGCCGATGGTGCAGAAGGAACGGCTCAAGTCATCGTCGAGACGGACGATCAAGGACGAGTGATCTCCGTTATGTTGTCTCGGTCGAGTGGCAACGCCGCACTCGATCGTGCTGCATTAGAGCAAGCCCGACGACGAGTTCGCTTGAGCAATGCCAGAGCAGGCGAAAGTTATCCGATTGATATTGACTTTGTACAGCCCAATTCAGAAGCGGCACAACGGGTTAGAGAACGGGGCGATCGCCGCAGTATTACTGTTGATGATCCTGAACCTACGGCTGAAACCCCCACGTCTGAACCCCCCGCTTCGGCAGCAGTCACGACGCCATCCCCAACACCGGAGTCCACCATAACGGAGGAAGGATCACCCACTCCAGAGCCATCCTCAATTCCAGACGCCTCTCCAGCAGGATCAACGAGCCAGGAACCCGCAACCCCAGCCATTTCAGAGCCACGTCCTGTGAGCACACCTGTTACTCCGCAACCCAGCACCAGTCGCGACGTACCGGAACCCCGTACATCAGAACCCGCGCCAGAATCGCGTACACCAGAACCTGCACCAGAACCGCGTGCATCGGAGCCTGTTGTAGAACCGGATACCCCGCCAATGCCGCCTTCTAGTCCTCCGCCACCCGGTTCATAACCCTCTTCTGTCACTCTCTTCGTAAACAAATCTCATACAGACCTCATTTCAAAGCAAGCTTTACTCAACCCTCATCCCCAATCCCTTCTCCTAAGTACTGCTATTCATGGATAGGGTTTGGAAATAAAACCAGGGGGGTTTGGGGCTTCGCCTCCAAGAAGGGGTTCCACCCCTTCACCCCTTTCAAAACTTATTTTTTGCTGTACTAGCTAGAAGCTAGAAGAGACAGTTGCACTACCTGTTTTGAAATATAGAGCTTTTCTGTAGAAAGATATTGATATCAAAATCGGTATTGCAAAATATTGGGGTGTCTTATCTTTAACCTCGATTGCTGATGAGATAGAAGGATGGTTGCTGCTGTGGGGGATTTTTTAGATGCCTTTATTTCCTACGGACGGGTAGATAGCAAAGTTTTTGCTACGAAACTCCATCAGCAATTGACAGAAAAGGGTTATAAGATTTGGTTTGATCAGAACGACATTCCCTTAGGGGTAGACTTTCAAGATCAGATTAATGACGGCATCGAAAAATCCAACAATTTTATTTTTATCATTGCGCCTCATGCCGTTCACTCCCTTTACTGCACCAGAGAGATTGAACTCGCAGTCAAGCTCAACAAACGTATCATTCCCATTTTGCATATTGAGCAGATTACGCAGGAGGTGTGGCAACAACGGTATCCTAACGCTTTAAGCTCTGAATGGGATGAGTTTACTGCAAAAGGGCTGCATTCTAGTCTGGCGGATTTGCATCCTGCGATCGCTAAGATCAACTGGATTTTCTGCCGAGATGGGGTGGATGACTTTGATACCGCCTTTACAGGGCTAATCAATGTCATGCAGCGACATCAAGAATATGTGCAACACCATACCTATTGGTTAACCAAAGCTCTGGAATGGGAGCGGCAACACAGACAAACGCGCTATTTATTAATGGGTGCAGAGCGACAGCAAGCTGAAACCTGGTTAAAAACTCGGTTTTATGGAGAACAACCTCCCTGCATCCCTACGGATCTTCATTGTGAGTACATTGTAGAGAGCCGCAAGAACGCCAATAATTTGATGACAGACGTATTTCTGTCTCATGCCGAAGAAGATGACGTAGTGACAACCCTGATCTCTAAAAGTCTGATTCGACAGGGATTGACAGTGTGGTGGAGTAAGACAGATATTCAAACTGGAGTAGAATTTCAAGAGGCGATCGCTCATGGGATTGAAGAAGCCGATAACATTCTTTATCTCATTTCTCCTGCGTCACTCCAGTCAAAATATTGTCAGTGGGAAATTGACTACGCACTTTCCTTAAACAAACGAATTATTCCCTTACTGATTAAGCAAACCGAACTTGAGCAGATCCCTGAAAATTTGCGATCGCTCCAATACATTGATCTGACTGACAATGTTTTAGACACGGACTATCAGCAAGATGAGAGTAAATTATTTCGGATTCTGCGACATGATGCAGACTATTACGAACAGCACAAACTGCTGTTGGCAAAAGCCTTGAAATGGCAGCGGCAGCAGCGGAATCCCAGTCTGTTGCTACGAGGAAATAACCTGCGTTATGCAGAAGCCTGGTTAAAAGTTGCCCATCGCAACAGTCAGCATCCACCCACAGCATTACAGGCAGAATTCATCACAGCAAGTTTGCAACAACCTGACGAAGCGGCATTGGACGTATTTATCTCCTATTCGCGGGCTGACTCAGATTTTGCTCGCAAGCTGAACGATGCTTTGCAAAACCAGGGAAAGAAAACATGGTTTGACCAGGAGAATATTGCCTCTGGAACTGATTTTCAGAAAGAGATTTTTGCAGGGATTGAAATCTCGAATCACTTTTTGTTTGTGATTTCTCCCAGTTCAGTCAATTCTCCCTATTGTGTAGAAGAAGTTGAATATGCCAGAAAACTCAACAAGCGGATCGTCACAGTTTTATATCAACCTGTGAATCCGGCTGATTTGCCAACTGCCCTGGCATCGGTGCAATGGATTGATTTTTACAGGCGACAGGACGATTTTTATATCAACCTGGGAGAACTGGTGCGCACGCTGGATAGCGATCAGGAACACAAGCGATCGCACACTCGCTTACTCCTGAAAGCGATCGAGTGGGAACGAGAGGGCTACGACTCTAGCTATCTGCTGTATGGCAAAGATCTGCTGGCATCTGAGCGGTGGCTAAAGCAATCCAGTGGTAAAATTCCTGCCCCGTCTCCCTTGCAGTTGAGGTACATTGAGACGAGCCGCAGATCACCCTTTCCACAGGCGAAGACCAGTACGGTGGTGATTTCAACGGTAGTGACTACTTTTCTACTGATCATGATGCGATCGCTGGGAGTCTTGCAATCCTGGGAGCTTCAGGCCTTTGATCATCTGGTCAAACTCCGTCCTAATGAACCACCAGATTCGCGGATTCTTATTGTCGAAGTGACGGAAGATGACATTATCAACCGGGTGCAGCGACGCGAAAAGGGCATGGGAACCCTGTCAGATGAAGGATTAACCCGCTTGCTCGAAAAACTAGAGCAATACGAACCTCGTGTGATTGGGCTGGACTTCTACCGTGACTTTACTGTTGATCCAGAAGTACCTGTGTTAGTTCAGCAGTTGCAACAGAGCGATCGCCTGGTCAGCATTTGCAAGTTACCAACGATTGGCGAGAATGGGTCAGTGGAACAGCGTGGAGTGGCACCCCCACCGGAAGTACCCCCTGAAACCGTTAGCTTTAATGATGTTCTATTAGATGATGACGAGGTGGTGCGCCGCTTTTTGATTCGTGCGATCCCACCAGACGATGCTCTGTGTCAGGCAGGATGGGCGTTTGGCTTTCAGGTGGCACAACAATATTTGGCATTAGAGCCTGGAGGGGCGATCGCCACTCAAGATCCAGTAACCTCACCAGAGGGTGTGCTGCAAGTAGGAGACGTGGTGTTTCAGCGGTTGCAGAGCTATTCCAACGGCTATCAGGGCATTGACGCATCCGGCTTTCAAATGCTGGCGAATTATCGTGCTCCTGATGGCGATCCAGAAAACATCGCTGAGCGGGTGACGATTGGGCAAATTTTGAATGATGAAGTTCCTGAATCCGTGACGCGCACCTGGAAAGATCGCATCATTCTCATCGGCGTCACCTCGGAAAATAACGTCAGAGACATCCTGACAACTCCCCATCGCACCATTCCAGGGGTCATGGTGCAAGCACAAATTACTAGCCAGATCATTAGTGCAGTTTTAGACAATCGACTCTTGCTGTGGGTCATGCCAACCGGGTTAGAAGCTCTGTGGATTACTGTCTGGTGTGCGGTTGGGGGCGGTATTGTTTATGTCTTTCGATCGCCTCTGCGATTGTGGTTGGCAGCATTTGGGGCGATCGCTTTACTCTATGGTGTGTGTTTCCTTAGCTTAATTCTTGCCGGACTCTGGCTACCGCTGATCCCTGCCGTCTTGGCCGGAATTTTATCTGCGTCTGGTATATTCATCGTTACCGCTCGTTTGTCTAACCAAACACCCTCACACCGTCACTGAGGCTCATATCATGATTGGGTTTGACCAATTGCGTTATTTGACGCATCTCCTGAAAACAGCTAAGTATTCCTTGAAAGCAGGAGGGCTTGCCTGGTTTCTAGCCGTTTTACTCATTGCTCCCTCCGTGTTGGCGCAGATAGAGCTACCGACCCTGATCGCATCGGGATGGGGCGTTCCCAGTGGCAATCGCAGAGGGGGTGGGCAGCGGGCGGGCAGTTGCCCTAATGTCAATATTCCGTTGACAGCCCTCGTGCCACTTCAAGATGATAACGGCACTCTGGTTGCTCAAGGCTCAACTGCCTCTGATCATCCCACCCTGTGGTTTTATGTCCCTTACACTATTGGGGATGCGATGACCGCTTCACTCTGGCTTGAGGAACCTGAACCGGGCAGCGACCCCTCCGCCGATCGCATCTACTACACTCAACGCGAGATTCTGTCCCTGCCTCCAACCCCCCCTGGAATTGTCAGCATTCAACTCCCCAGAAGTGAACCCGCTCTCACCGTCGGCAACACCTATCGTTGGCTGTTAGTGGTGACATGCGATGCGAGTGATGCTTCCAGCAACAAAGTAGCAGAAGTTGAGCTATCACGGATTGCATCTGATTCAACCGTGTCAGTTGGTAATACTGCTTCCTTGGAAAGCCGACTGAATGCCTACCGACAGGCAAGGCTCTGGAGCGAATTCATTACCGCTTTGGGAACAGCGTATTGTCAATCCTCCAGCAGACCACTAAATACTAACAGTGTGGTTGCCACGGAATGGAGTCAAACCTTGCAAGAGATTGGACTGGAGGCGATCGCCACACAGTCCGATGTGACCTGCTCTGCTCGGTAGGGGTTGATGAGGGGAAGGGGTGGTGGTCAATGGTCAATGGTCAAGGGTCAATGGTCAATGGTCAATGGTCAAGGGTCAGAGGGTGGGGGTCAAAGGAAAGTCAGTTTGATGTTTCTCCCATACCAGAAGACCAGGGTGGGGAAGTTCAAGGTTAGGTAGTGTGTTTCTCGCTAAATACTGAAGGTGCTTATGTCTGCGATCGCCTCTCGTCTATGGTTCCTCGGTCTTATCTCCTGCGGAGTGTTGCCACTGCTCGCTTCAGTTCCAGTGCAAGCGCAGTCGATCAGGGCCGAACCGAACAGTGCCGGAACGGTGGTTGACCAGAATGGCAATCGCTTTACCATCACCGGGGGAACGCAATCTGGCAGCAATTTATTTCACAGCTTTGAACAGTTTGGCTTGAGTGCCGCAGAAATTGCTTCCTTTGTTTCCCGTCCTGACATTCAAAACATCTTGGGACGGGTTACCGGAGGGCAAGCCTCACTCATTGATGGTTTGCTGGAAGTCACCGGGGGCAACTCTAATCTGTATCTCCTAAATCCCGCAGGCATTCTATTTGGAGCTAATGCTCGGCTGGATTTACCTGCTTCCTTTTATGCCACCACTGCGACTGGCATCGGCTTTGGCAACAACACGTTTAACGCGGTTGGTTCTAACAACTACGCGGCACTGATCGGTAATCCTGATAGTTTTGCTTTTACCCTGAGTCAAGCGGGAGCCATTGTCAATGCAGGCAACCTGGTTGTGAATCCTGGTGAAAGTGTCGGTCTTATTGGTGGAACGGTCGTCAACACAGGCACTATTTCCGCACCGGGAGGAACGATTACCTTAGCGGCGATTCCCGGAGCAAATCGAGTCCGAGTGAGTCAGATAGGGAGTCTGCTCAGTTTAGAACTAGAGCCACCGGACGGCAGTTGGGATGGCATCAATCCGCTGCCCTTTACGCCCCTCTCTCTGCCAGAACTGCTAACCGGAGGAGACATTGCCACGGCAACGGGTCTAGTCACCAATCCCGATGGCACAATTCGACTGAGTAGCACTTCCGTTCCCATTCAACCCGGAACAGCAATCACCTCTGGAACCCTCAATACCGCTACAGACGCGACCATCAGTACAGACGCGATGAATCGCGTCTCTGCGGTTCCCCAGATTAATGTTCTGGGCGATCGCGTGGCTTTGTTGGCAGCTAATCTGAATGCCTCGGCAACTAACGGGGGCGGCACGGTTCGGATTGGTGGCGACTATCAGGGACAGGGAAGCGTGTTCAATGCCTCCCGCACCTTTGTCAGTCAAGATTCTACGATCACCGCAGATGCGTTAGAGAGTGGCAATGGCGGACGGGCGATCGTCTGGGCAGATGAAACCACTCGCTTTTTAGGCACGATTTCCGCCCAAGGGGGACAAACCGCTGGAGATGGCGGTTTTGTCGAAGTGTCAGGGGCACAAAACCTGCTGTTTGAGGGCTTGGTGAATGTAGGAGCTACTAACGGTCAATTGGGAACGCTATTACTCGATCCCACGAACATCACGATCTGGGATAGCACTGATAGTCCAGGTGTGACAGCAGCACTTCCTGATATTTTTGCGGCTGACTTGCCAGGGGATGTTTTTATTAACAGCACAACATTAGCAGGTCAAACCGGAAATATTATTCTGGAAGCGACCAATGACATCACGATTCGGAATGTAGCGGGTGGGGGGATTGCGCTAAACTTTGTGCCCGGTGGTTCCATTACGTTTACGGCTGATTCAGATGGATCTGGGGCTGGCGATTTCATCATGAATGCGGGCAGTTCTATCGATACAGCCGGACGTAATATTACAATTTCTGGAACCAATCTGACCCTGACTAACCTAGAGACAGGATCAAATGGTGGAAATGCGCCAGGGGGAGTGATCACCCTCACCGCAACTGAGGACATTACTGTAGACGGTCTGTCCTCGGCTAACTTTCCAATTACAGGAGATGCGGGCGATGGAGGAGCCATCACGCTCAATGCAGGCGGCGACATTACTATATCGCCAGTGATAGGAGTAAGATCATTCTCCCAAACCAATGTTGCCAATGCAGGAGATGGAGGAGCGATTTCATTTACGGCGGGTGGCGATATTACAGTGGGGAACATTTTAGATTCCACTTCCTCAGGCGGCTTAAACTCAGGCGATGGAGGAGCCATCACCCTCACCTCAACAGCAGGCAGTATTACGACCGGAGGTGTAAGTGCCTCTTCATCTTCAAACTCTGGAACAGCGGGAACTGGGGGTGCTGTTACGTTTACTGCAACAGCAGGCAGTATTACGACCGGAAGTGTAAGCACCTTTTCATCTATAACTTCTGGAACGGAAGGAACTGGAGGTGCGATCGCCCTCACTGCAAGAGATAGTGTCACCGCTACTTCCCTTTTGAGTGACAATACCGACATTACCCTGACCGGAAATGAGATTGACTTTGATGGTTTCTCTGGGCAAGACAATAACATTACCCTTCAACCTTTTAGCCCTGATCGGGCGATCGCCATTAATGGTGTCACAGACAGTGGCACTGCAACGTTAGATCTCTTAAGCAGCGAAATTAGCTTGCTCTTCTCGATTAGGACGATCACGATTGGTAGAGAGGGAGGGAGTGGCACAGTCACCGTTAATACTGGCTCTTATATTGGTCCCTCCAACCTACGAGGAGCTTCTACTTTAATCAGCGTTGGCGATGCAATCTGGCGCATTGATGGAACGAATAGTGGAACGCTTGATAATCTTTCTTTTACCTCCGTGCCAAATCTGCGTGGAGGTGACGGTAATGATACATTTACTCTCTTCAGTGGAGGGAGCCTCACGGGAACCATATCGGGAGGGGGTGGAACCAATACCTTAAGGGGGGGCAGTGCTTCTCCTGGTTCTGGTGATAATAACTGGGTGATTACAGGTTCAAATGCTGGCTCTCTCAATGGCACTGCCTTTACCGAGTTTCAGTCTTTAGAGGGTTCATCAGGAGCCGACTCTTTTGAATTTAGAAGCAACACACAATTTACAGGCAACATCAATGACAATGGTGGCGTATTGCGACTAACAGGCGATACGGTAAATTTGACAGGCAATATCACTGCCTTTAATAGCCCTCTAACAATTGAAGCGAGCCAGGGCAACATTAATGTAAGAAATATCACGACTGGTAGCAGCACGGGTGGGTCAATCACGCTTACCGCTCGCAGCGGCGCAATTACAACAGGTAACTTAAGCACAGCCGCTAGTACCAGTGGTGGCGCGATTACTATTATTGCCAGAGATGCCATCACCATAAGCACGATTGATACAAGCGGCAACAGTGGCAATGGGGGAAATGTTACCCTTGACCCCAGTGGCGATATTCAAGTCACTTCCATCAATGCGGATGGTGGCACCAGCGGCAGAGGGGGAACGGTCGATATCACGACAGGGAGGTTTTTCCGGGCAACAGGTTCGTTTACGAATCGCAATGGTTTACTATCAAGCATTTCTGCGGCTGGGGGAACTGGTAATGGAACGGTGATCATTCGCCATGGGGGCAATGGGGCAACACCGTTTGTCATTGGTGCAAACTTTAGAGGCAGCGATCTGACTGGAATTAATGGCACAGCTGCTGCGATTACCAATGGAACTGATACTTTTAGCGTTGGAGAGTCGTTTAACAGCAGCATCACACGCGGCAATCTGCAACTGATCACAGGAGGTGACGGCTCAGGGGGAGATGACCCAGATGAGTGCGACTTCATCGATTGCGGGGATGATGATGATTACGATGACGAGGAGTATGACTACGAAGAGGAAGAGGAATATTACATTGAGGAACCGCTAGCCCGCGAAAGCCTGCTTGCCATTCAACAGCAAACGGGCATTAGACCGGCTCTGATTTATGTCAGTTTTGTGTCTACTGATGTGCCGATCGCCACTACCTTTGAGCGACAAGAAGCGATCGCCACACAGCAGTTTGCCAGTCACCTCGATCGCCCCAACCCAACTCAACCGCCAACCTTGGCGATCGCCCCTCAAGATACCGATGAACTGACGCTTCTTTTAGTCACCCCCGATGGAGAAAACATCTATCGTCGAATCCCCGGTGTGACTCGTGCCGAAGTGATTGAAGCCTCTCAACAACTACGAGCCGCCGTGACCAATCCTCGACTAGTCCGGACTCGCACCTACTTGCCTGCGGCAAAACAACTCTATGACTGGATGATTGCCCCTCTGCAAGCTGAACTGCAAGCCGAAGAAATTAAAAATATTGGTTTCATTCTGGATTCTGGATTGCGAACCATTCCTCTGGCAGCATTGCACGATGGGCAGGGTTTCCTGATTGAAAACTACAGCATTGGATTAATGCCTAGCTTGAATCTGGTGGATACGCGCTATGAAGACATCCGCGACAGTGCGGTGTTAGCCGCTGGAACCTCAGACTTTCGGGGGTTTGGGCTTGATCCACTGCCAGCGGTTCCAGCCGAAATAGAGGCGATTTCTAACCTGTGGGAAGGGCAGACCAGCACCCTAGAAGGCAATCAGTTTACGATCGCTCAGTTACAAGCGGCACGGTTAGAGCGTCCCTTTGGCATTGTGCATTTAGCAACTCACGGTGAATTTGTTCCCGGCAATCTGGCAAATTCTTACATTCAGTTCAGCGATACTCGCCTACGCCTTGACCAGATTCGGACGTTAGGCTTTAACGATCCTCCCGTTGAACTCATGGTCTTAAGTGCCTGTCGTATGGCATTGGGGAGTGAGACGGCAGAACTGGGCTTTGCTGGATTAGCGGTTCAGGCAGGTGTTAAAACGGCTCTTGCAAGCCTCTGGAGTATCAGTGACGAGGGCACCTTAGGGTTGATGACCGAGTTTTATGAAGAGTTGCGTACTCAACCGATCAAAGCAGAAGCACTCCGTCAAGCCCAACTGGCAATGGCAGAAGGTCGAGTACGGGTTGAAGGCGATCGCCTGGTCTTGAGTAGCACGGATGGTGAAGAGATCGCTTTGGATCTACCCGAAACCCTGGATGGTCGTGGCGATCGTGATTTTATCCACCCCTATTACTGGGCAGGTTTCACACTAGTGGGTAGCCCCTGGTAATCTCAAATTGGTATTACTCCAACCTGATTGATGTTGATGAATTTCCTCGATTGCTATAGCAGTACTCACTAAGGTTAGAACGGGGTACAGGGATGGAACCCCTGGCTTGGGGCGCAGCCCCCACACCCCTTATGTCCTAATGCATATGCGTAGGGCTGTACAAGCAAAAATTCGGCACAATGGGAATATCTTTTGGCTGTGACAGGTTATGGGGAAACAGAAGCAGGCTGTCAAACAACTGGATTATTGCCAGACGAACGCATCCGATCAGATCGTTCCTAACCCTCCTGTTTTAAGGAGTTTGGGCTGGTCAGGGATGCATTTTGAACTGCATCAACAACCGATCTTTGCGACTGATGAACACCACCACACAATGCATGTGTTAGCTTGTGGGGTGATTGGTTCAGCCCGCCAAAATGCACCGGGGGCGCGATCGCTCGATGGTAAGCGATCGCATGAAAGACGTGGTTCCAGCGACATTGCTATTATTCCAGCCGAAATCACGCATTCCTGTAGTTGGGATACTCCGGCTCAATTTATGGTGTTGGCAATTGACCCTATCCTTTTGAAACAGGTTGGACAGGATTGGGTAAACCCTGACCGAATTGAACTACTACCCCGGTTTATGAGTGACTCAGATGCATTCATACACCATATTTTTTCAACCTTGAAAACAGAAGCTGAGATCGGAGGAATGGGAAGCCGTTTGCTGGTTGATAGTCTTAAAACCGCATTAGCGGTTCATCTCTTGCGGAACTATTGCGCTACTCGCCCTAAACTCTCCAGTTATGTCAATGGGTTGCCTCAAAATACACTAACTCTTGTAAAAGAGTATATCAATAGCAATCTTCATCAAGATTTGAGATTAGATGAGCTTGCGGCGATCGCGCAACTCAGTCCCTATCACTTTATCCGATTGTTTAAGCAAAGTTTAGGAATTACACCTTATCAATACATTTTGCAGTGTCGATTGAAGCAAGCAAAACATCTTTTGCAACACAGCGAGTTAAGCATTATTGAAATTGCTCATCGAACGGGTTTTTGTGATCAAAGTCATTTAACTCGTTACTTTAAACGCATACTGGGTGTTACACCTAAACAATTGTTGCAGTCAAGATAGAAATTTTAGATGGGTGTTTTTTGATGAATTATACGCATCGAGAAGTTTGGCAATCTCTATTTGGATAGTGCTTCAAAGAATAAGTTCGATATTGGATCGGAGCGGGTTTTGCCGTCAAATCCATCGCAGGATGTAGGTGATTGGCTAAATCTGCCCGTACAGGTTTGGGATTTATAGCCGTAGCCACATTCGATGGGGCGGAGGCGAGTCAGAAAGCTCCTCTAGACTAAGGGATTAAGCCATTGCCGTTGCCTTAAGCTTTCTAACCAAAGCTATAACCCTGGATCGCTAAATTGCCTTTTCTGCTATACCTGTAAAGACAAATAGAGTTTGATTAGCGGGTGGGGAGCCGTTTCACCTCGATAGCGATGTAGCCCAACGCCCATGTCTCCAGTGGCGGTTAGGCGATAAATGATTTCCTCAAAGTTGGCCTCCCGAAAATGTTTGCGAACAATTTCGGGATAGGCAATTCCATCCGCGTAGGAACGAGTCCACAACACGAAGGCATCTGGTTTTGCCAAATACTTCAGATTGCCAATTAATCGCTGTAACTCGGCTTCATCTGGTAAGTTGCCAAAAACTCCACAGACTAATACAATATCGGCTGGAACAGCCCCAGCATAAGCATTAGAATAAGTCGCGTCTCCATTCACAAAGGTGATCTGGTCGCTTAATCCTGTGGTGGCGATCGCCTGTCGCCCTCGTTCCACTAATTGAGGATTGAGGTTAACTAATCGAGCTTGAATATCATGAACGCGAGGATGGTTAGGAATTACACCCAACAAATCTCGTCCATCTCCAGCACATACACTCACAATGCGTATAAGACCCGGTGGCGCATTATCTAAGCTGGTTTTGATGTGCTCCTGCACGATCTCTAAACGTTGTTGTAAGCGTTGATCACTCTGATACAAATCGTGCCACTCAAACCAATCTTTTGGCATAATATTTCCTCTCAGAGGATTAGGGAAATGATTGTTGAAATTATGTCTTGTTCGTACAGCATCTAAACTGTTCTTCCAAAAGGCGACTCACTATCCTGCTTCAACAAAGTTTGTTTGAACCACAGTATCTACGCCTACACGGCGTTGCTGAATGCAGATATGATTCTCAAAAACTGACCACCGCTGTAAGGGCGTTTCGCGAAACGCCCCTCCGAAATTCATAGATTGGCTCAGCAACACCTGTATACACCAAGAAAGGATTGGGAGGGGTGCATTTGTTGTGTTCTGGCAAGGATAACGTCAGAGTGGAATGGACTCAGAGTGCAGGCAGTAACAAAGCCCTGGAATTGCTCAACAGCCGCAGCATCGATTTTGGTTCCACTACAGGAGCCGCTGCACTCATTGGAAAGACGAACGGCAACCTCATCCAATCTATCTATGTTGATTCCAAGCCGGAATGGACGGCATTATTTAGCGACGCACTGCCCCGGCAGCTATCGGGTGGAATGGCACAACGAGTTGCGATCGCTCACGCCCTAGTCACGAAGCCCATGACATTATTGTTAGATGAGCCGTTTACCGCGCTGGATGTCTTTACTCGTGCTACGCTTCAGGATCATTTGCTGGATATCTGGAATGACGATCGCCCCACGTTGATTTTGGTAACACATGACATCGAAGAGGCACTGGTTCTCAGCGATCATGTTATTCTATTGCGACCCAATCCAGGGCAAATTCATCGAGAGTTCACGCTTGATCTGCCCCGTCCACGCAGGCGCACAGACGCTCATCTGCAACGCTGGAAAGAGCGGTTAGTAGATGAGTTGAATCTGTCGCTAATCGAGCGATCGCTCACTGAAGTCTAATTTTGGGGATGGTAGTGGCGGTTGAAACCGCTGCTACACAAGCGAAACTTGCCTTCGCAGGTTACTCAAATGATAGTCTCTGGTAGTCCGCGTCGGCGGACTTAGCGCAAATAGCCGCGAATTCATTCGCCAAGCTGAATCAGTCCTAGCTTTACTCCTACCCATCTCTATGTCTTCTCTCGTCACACCCGTCACTCCATCTCACTCTACAGCTGACCATTTTGCGATCGCTGATGAACTCGTGCAGGAATTTGCGGCTACAGCCGTACAGCGCGATCGCCAGGGAGGAACAGCCCAGGCAGAGCGCGATCGCATCCGCCAGAGCGGGTTGCTGAAGCTGATCATTCCTCAACCGTATGGTGGTTGGGGTGAAACCTGGGAGACAGCCCTGCATATTACACGTCGCTTTGCCACGGTTGATAGTTCGATCGCCCACTTGTTTTCCTACCATCATTTGGGAGTGGTTGCCCCGCATGTGTTTGGTAATCCAGAACAGGCACAGCGATATTACACGTTAACCGCTGAACGCAACTGGTTTTGGTGCAACGGGTTTAATCCGCTTGATCGACGAGTTGTGCTCACTCCGGATGGAGATGGCTTTCGTTTGAATGGAACGAAGAGTTTTTGTTCGGGTTCGGTTGACTCTGATTTGATCCCCGTGAGTGCGGTGCAGGAAGGGTTCACGACATTCCGTATTGTGATTGTGCCGACGCAGCGTGAAGGCGTTCTGGTCCATGGGGATTGGGATAACATGGGACAGCGACAGACCGATAGCGGTAGCATTAGTTTCTCGAATGTGCGAATTGAGGCAGACGAGATTTTGTCACCCATTCCAGAGGGAGAAGTCTTCAAAACATTTCGCTCTTGCCTAACGCAGGTCACATTCACCAATATCTATTTGGGCATTACTCAAGGTGCCTTTGAAGCCGCAAAACAGTACACTCAAACCCAGACTCGTCCGTGGCTCACCTCAGGAGTGGAGTCTGCTACGCAAGATCCCTACATTTTGCTCCATTATGGAGAGATGGCGATCGCCCTGGAAGCCGCTACCCTCCTGGCGGATCGTGCCACTCAACTGGTGCAGACCGCTTGGGACAAAGGCTATGATTTAACACCAGAAGAACGGGGTGAGTGTGCGCTGGCGATCGCTAAAGCGAAAGCGTTTGTAACTAAAACGGGACTCGATATCACCAGCAAAATCTTTGAGGTGATGGGCACTCGCGCTACGGCTGCGAGTTACGGATTTGACCGCTACTGGCGCAATCTCCGCACATTTACGCTCCATGATCCAGTGGATTACAAGATTCGGGCAGTGGGTAACTGGGCACTCAATCATGAGTTGCCGAAGCCCGATTTCTACTCCTGATCCATGCCGACGATTACCCTTCGCGATATTCGCCTGTATGACGAGGTTCATGGGGCGGGCGAACCGCTCCTACTGATTCATGGGTTGGGGGACTAAGGGTGTTTTGTGGAACGCCCCTAGTCATTGCTTTCTACTGGTCAGTTCTACGGCTCGGCAAGATGCAAAACGGCTTTCCCTAAGAAACGGCGATCGAGCAATTGTTGTGCCAGATCAGCAATTTGTGTCCAGGGAGCCTCTACAGAGATGTGGGGTTTGAGTTGCTCTGCGGCTACTAATCGCAGTAATCGCTGCAACCCAACCGATGCAGATTCACGCTTTAACTCATGGAACAGAATGAGACCATACAAACTCGCACCACTGCTCAATCCATAAAAGCGTTGAGCGTTAAATGTCACCTCATTGCCACCAGAGGTTCCAAACAACACAACCGTTCCATCAGATGCGATCGATCCCAACGCAGCACTGAGAGTTTTGCCACCCACCGACTCAACAACCAGATCATAGGGAGCGTATCCGCTATCGAGTGGTAAGTCTTCTGCAACCACAGTGAACTGTGCGCCTGCTTCTTTGACCAGTGCCTGCTGATCTGACTTACGAATGTGAGCGACTACCGTTGCCCCTGACAAGCGTGCCAGTTGAATCGCAAAGTTACCCACGCCCCCCGTTGCCCCTGTAATCAGGACAGATTTACCGAGGAGCAAACCACCCTGTTTCAGCGCATGATAGGCGGTGAGTCCTGCCACAGGTAGGGTAGAGGCTTGAGCAAAGGAAACCTGATCTGGCAGAGGAGCGATCGCATGGGTAGGGACTGCCACCAACTCACTCCAGGCACCTGATGACACAAAGCCCACGACTCGTGTCCCTGATGGGGGACTAGAACCATCTGCTGCTGGAGTCTCTATCACTCCTGCTAAATCCCAACCGGGTTGCCACCCTGCTTGAGCCGTGAGCGATCGCCTCACTTCTCCACGATTGAGAGAGACGGCTACAACTCGAACCAGAGCTTCATTGGGGGCAGGAATGGGGGCATCGACGTCTCTAAGTACCCACCGTTCCGAAGCATTGGGTTCAACTACAACAGCCCGAACTTTACCCATACACTTTATCTCCGTTAATGAGGCTAAATCAAATATTAAACGCGCGACTTAAAAGCGGGTCACAACAGGTTTTGCAGAGCCAGTTTCAAAAAGGATGTTTAAGCTGTAACCAGACTACGAGTATAGGTTGCAGAATTTCCTTTAATCGCTTCACTGTGTTTGCCATCGATGCTGACGGACAGATTGCCAACAAGGGTGACTCGTTGCACTCGACGGGGTTGCTTACCGTAATCGTCGATCGCATAGTGTTGGGTAGCGCGATCGCTCCTCCACCTCCGCTCCCCTACTTTCCTACTTCCCTCTTCTTCCCCCCTGCACGCTCCCATGCAACTCTTCTCAGGCAAAAAATCTACTGAAGAATCCGATCGCCCCCAACGCATCAACCCCAACCGCATTCGCGATCACCTCTCCATCAGCGCACCTACCTTGCCTGGATGCGAAGTGCGATCGCCTTGATGGGGTTTGGAGTACTGATTGTCCGTTTGCGAATTTTGCGCCCACCGCTTGCCCCTCAGCCTCCTGTCAATGGTTGGAAACTGGGTCTGGCATTTGCGATCGTGGGCTTGCCCATGGTGCTGCTCTCGACTCAACATTACTTTGGGGTGCGAAATGACATTAAGCAGGACACCTACGAACCGCCCGATCGCCGGGTTATCCTTTCCAGGATCACATTTTTAATATTGGGACTGGGAGTTGTCTATTACGTTTTTTCTGCTCCTTTAGACGCGCTCAACACCATCATCTTGGAATAGTCATTCGTCATTTGTTAATTGTCAATGGTTCATCTAGCCCATTGGCTACTGACTATTCACAATCGGCTACTGACCACTGACCACTCACCATTGACTATTAACCATTGACCATTAACCACTCACCACTGACCATTAACCATTAACCATTGACCATTGACCATTAACCATTAACCATTAACCATTAACCATTAACCATTAACCATTAACCATTAACCACTCACCATTGACCATTAACCATTAACCATTAACCACTCACCATTAACCACTCACCATTGCAATTATTAAAGAGTGTTATTTCAGATACCAATTTTGTTTGCTGTTCCACACAATAAAGTGATACACAGCCAGGAGTAAGTGTCTGAACGTCTTAGAATTTTCTTTATTAGTATGGGTTGGCTCGTTCCTGGCAGGGTTCCTCGGAGCGTTAACTGGCTTGGGCGGCGGGGTAGTCATTGTGCCATTGCTGACCTCAGTTTTTGGAGTGGATATCCGCTATGCGATCGGCGCATCCCTCGTTTCTGTCATTGCGACCTCTTGTGCGGCGGCATCCACTTATATTCGGCAGGGCTACGCCAACTTAAGACTGGGAATGTTTTTGGAAGTGGCAACCACGATCGGGGCTATTATTGGCGCATTGTTAGCAACCCTGATCTCGATCAAGCTATTGACGGTGGTGTTGTCGATCGTCCTTTTGTATTCTGCATACCTGGCGCAACAACCCCGCTGCGAGGAGGCAACCGATGTTGTAGAGGAACCTCTAACTCAACAATTACAACTACACGGCACTTACCCTACACCGGATGGGTTAATGAGCTATCAGGCTTACTCAGTGCCATTGGGGTTTAGTTTGATGGCGATCGCAGGTGTATTGTCCGGCTTACTAGGAATTGGTTCTGGTGCGTTGAAGGTGCTGGCGATGGATCAGGTAATGCGGTTGCCATTTAAAGTATCAACCACTACGAGCAGTTTCACCATTGGCGTAACAGCTGCCGTCTCGGCAGGAGTCTATCTGGCACGGGGGTACATCGATCCCGGATTGTCGATGCCCGTTATGTTGGGGGTGTTTCCGGGGGCTTTGCTGGGGGCAAAAGCGTTAATGGGCACAAAAGTGAGTGTCTTGCGAATTGTGTTTAGTGTCGTGCTGGTTGTGATGTCATTCAAGATGGTTTATAACGCTTTTGGGGGGGTGTAGGATGTCGTCAGAGTCAGAATTTCAAAGCATAACAGCTCAAACCTTGTCGATCGCCCTTGAGCATCCCTCAGAGTTAGTAGTGGATCTGTCGGTTAGCTGTCAGGACTATCCCAAATATCGAGTTGATCAGCAATCCTTCGGAGCTTGGCAAAGCCAATCGTCTGACTATCGATTGGGGATGATCCTCAGTAATTTGCTGAAGTATGGCGTCTGGGTTGCCACAGCCACGGTTTTAATAGGTGGCATTCTATATCTCGTCTGTCATGGCGCAGAACCAGCCAACTATCACATCTTTCAGGGTGAACCCGATATCTTTCGATCGCCTGCTGGAGTGATCGATGCCGTATGTTCTGGCCGTCGCCGGGGCATCGTTCAATTAGGATTATTGTTCCTCATTGCAACTCCTGTGTTGCGTGTTTTAGTGTCTCTCATTTTCTTCATCAAGCAACGCGATAAGTACTACATCGTAATCACAGGATTAGTGATCAGTGGATTGCTCTACAGTTTGTTGGGGGCTTACTTCTAAAACAGGGTTGGGCGTTGACTCTGTTGTAGCCACTAAATGCGGTTTCACCACAATACTCATGCCAATTGCCCAAGCGATCGCCAACATCCATCCAGCTAAGATGTCGCTGGGGTAATGTACACCCAGGTACAGACGTGTCCAACCGATCGCAACTACATACACGGTGCCCAGCGGTAGTGCTAACCAGATCCAGCGGCTACCCCACGTCAAAAGAACGAAGGTTGCTGCAAACGCCATACTCGTCATGGCGTGACCACTGGGAAATGAAAAATCCTGCGGGGTTAAATACCCATCCCACAAGTGCGGGCGAACCCGATGCCAAAAGCCCTTTGCTGCTAGATTAATAGCCACGCATCCAACTAATGTTGTCAGCAAATAGATCAGCGATCGCCATCGTTTTTGTCGAAAAAAAGCAAACGCAATCGGGATGACGATGAGGGCAACCCGTTTCGCTGACCCAAGCGTTGTCAGTAACTCTGCTGTGCGATCGATAGTTGCAGTTGCCATGTCGTGGATCGCCATCATCAATGGCACTTCCCAAGTTAAACCACCCTCTAGTTTCCAGATCTGCAACGCTAGAATGGCAAACGCCTGAAGCGGAAGATACACGCCCAATGTTAATAAGAGAAGCGATCGCCAGTGGGTTTCAAACCAGGCTGTCAGGAATTTGGGGAACGGAGCAGAACGACTCATGCGAAATGGGCTAACTTCCAACTCACCATTACTAGAATGACGTAAACTGCAAATCGCAGCACCCTCTGAGGAGCGATTTTACACAGTTTTGCGCCCAACAATACACCAGGAATTGAACCCAACCAGATGGGAATGACTAACCCCCAATCAACCGTTCCCAGGGTTAAATGACTCAGTGAGGTGACACTTAAGAGCATGGCTGCCTGAGTTAGATCCGTGCCGACGCGTTTCTTCACATCTAATTGAAACAACGCAATCAACACCAGAGCAAACATTGAACCGGATGAAACACTGGTCATCCCAACAATGCATCCCAAAACGGCACTGATGGCGATCGCAATTCCTCGTCCGGTGAACGTGTCGAGATCTAACTTTGGGAGAGACGTCAACTGGAGGGAGGGAGCCACCATCATTAACAGGAGTTGCAGTAAAATAATCAGCGTGATGCATAGAATTGCAATGCCCAACAGCGGTAGCGCAGCAAATTGGGAAAGCCTGCCGAGAGAGTGGCTTTTTCTACATCACGGGGCATGGAATTGATGAAGGATTGCAACAGCAATTGGAGCAACTCAGCCGTGATTTTTTTGCTCAAGCTGTCGATAGCAAGTTGGCGATCGCCATGGAGCACGGAGGCAGAGCATGGCGCGGCTATTTCCCAGTTGGGGGTGAGTTGACCTCCGGTAAACCTGATATCAAAGAGGGGATTTATTTTGGTGCAGAGCTAGACGATAAGCATCCCCTTGTCCAGGCAGGGGTGCCGATGCACGGACAAAATCTGTTTCCAACAAACGATCCGGCTTGGCGTGAAACTGTGTTGCGCTATCTGGAGGCTATGATCACATCTTGATGGCGGGTATTGCGCTCAGCCTGGGGTTAGAAGCGAGCTACTTCCGCGATCGCTACACCAATGATCCCTTAATTTTGTTTCGCATCTTCAACTATCCTCCGACCCCACTTCAGCAGGAACCGACCTGGGGCGTGGGCGAACACACCGACTATGGACTGTTAACCATCTTGAAACAGGATGAATCTGGTGGGTTGCAGGTCAAGTCAAAATCACGTTGGGTTGAGGCTCCCCCGATTGCCAATACTTTTGTCTGCAACATTGGCGATATGCTCGATCGCATGACGGGTGGGTTGTATCGCTCGACTCCCCATCGTGTCAAAAATACTTCAGGGCGCGATCGCCTCTCTTTTCCTTTCTTTTTTGACCCTAATTTCAACGTTGAGGTGCAACCGATTGAATTGGTAGCTGCACTTGCGCCAGATGATCGGCACAAGCGATGGGATCAAGCCAGTGTCCATGAGTTTCAAGGAACCTATGGTGATTATGTGTTGAGTAAGGTGTCGAAAGTATTTCCTCAGTTGCGTCAATCTGTTTCTGGGCGTTGCTGATTGAGGATATGAAATCGCGAGCAAGATGCTCGCACTCCCTTGTGATGATCCCGATAGGGTGAGCGTCTCGCTCACGTTGGGAATTTACGTATCATTTGTCATTTCAGCAACGCCTGTTTCTGAAGCTTTTTCAAGGGAATCTACAGCGCGATCGCTTTGAGTCGCACCTGATTTAACATCAATTCGGCTAAAGGGTCTGGCGAATGAAGCCTGCGGATTTGACAGCTCAATTCTTATCCCGAACTGCGAATCGGGCTGAGTGGCATTTTGAATGAAGTAGTACAGTGGGAATATGGAGTTCAGATAGGATCAATGGGCGATATTGTCATTGGGCTTGATTTAGGAACGGGGGGTGTGCGGGCGATCGCCGTTGATCTGCAAGGAACCCTAATCGCTCAAGCTGTCGAGAATTATCCCCTGTTAACGCCCAAACCGGGATGGACTGAACAATCCCCTTCTGATTGGATAAACGCTAGTTTTAGTGCCCTGTCAACACTGGCTCAGCAGGTGAGTCGTGATCGGGTGATTGCGCTGGGGCTATCAGGACAAATGCACGGCATGGTGCCCCTGGATGCGGAGGGGCAGGTTATTCGTCCCGCTATCTTGTGGAATGATCAGCGGACGGGTAGTGCAGTAGCGGCGATCGAGGCGATCATTCCCCGTTCAGATTTGATTCAGCGCACGGGAAATCCTGCGATTACGGGGTTTCAACTGCCTAAATTAGTATGGCTTTCTCAGGAGGAACCGCAAGCCTTTGAACGGTTACGCCACGTCCTCCTACCGAAAGATTATTTGGGATACGTGTTGACGGGCGATCGCGCCACAGAGCCATCGGATGCATCGGGCACAGGGTGTTTGAACCTTGCCAGTCGCCAGTGGGATGCCGATATTCTTCAAGGATTAAACTTGAGCGCAGAGTGGTTTCCGATGGTAATCGAATCAACCGCGATTGCTGGACGATTAAAACCTGAGATTGCTGAGCGGTTGGGGCTTCTGGCAGGGTTGCCCGTGATTGCAGGTGGGGGTGACAATGCAGCGGCGGCGATTGGCTTGGGAATCTCCTCTAATAACTTGAATCAGGGGAGTTTGAGCATTGGCACATCGGGGGTGATTTTTGTACCGTGCGATCGCCCCATACCCGATCCACAGGGGCGAGTGCATCTGTTTTGTCATGCCGATGGTGGCTACCATCTTTTGGGTGTAACACTAGCCGCTGGTGGAGCATTGCGCTGGTATCGCGATACTTTAGCAACCGGGATAGCGTTTGAGGACTTGATGCTGTTGGCGGAGCAGTCTCCTGCGGGGGCACATGGGGTTCTGTTTTTGCCACATCTTGCCGGAGAACGTAGCCCCTATCTCGACCCAGATGCTCGTGGAGCTTGGGTTAACCTGTCTCTTGCCCATACACAGGCAGATATGGTGCGGGCGGTGCTAGAAGGGGTGGCGTTTGGGCTGCGGGAGGCGTTAGATGTAGTTAACGGGATTGCTCCAGTTCAACAACTCACGGCGACAGGTGGTGGGGCGCGATCGCCTCTCTGGTTGCAAATTCTCTCCGATGTGTTGCAGACCAAATTAGTCGCACCGAAAGCAGAAGAAGGAGCCGCATACGGAGCCGCCATTCTAGCTATGGTTGGGGTAGGCGCATATCCTGATCTAAATAGCGCATTTGCCATCTTGCCCCAATCGAATCAGATTGTAGAGCCGCAACCAAATTCTACGTATGAAGCTGCGCTGCTACGGCATAAGTTGCTCTACGAAGCTCTCAAAACCGTTCGTTGTTAATATTGGTAGAGATTGGAAATGCCAAGTCTAGACTGCATTCGCGGCTATCAAAGCGAAGTCCACCAACGCGGACTCCGGAAAATGCAGGATTTGACGAACTGATACAGGTCGATTTTGCTCCTATAGCGGTGATTTTAACTGCTAAAATCCTGATCCCAAATTCACGTTATTTAATTTGCGTTTCTAAGATGGCTTGAGCCGCTGCTTCATTCGTAATCAATCCAGTAATCAACTTACCTCTTAACGCGGCTAAAATCGCATCTGCTTTTTTAACACCACTCGCAACTCCGATCACCAATCTTTGAGCGGGTTGTTCTAAAGGAACACTGGCAACTCGGTTATTAATTCCCTGCTTTAATAACATACCGTGCTGATCGTATGCCCATCCTGCAATTTCGCCCACGGCTCCTAATTCAATCAGTTCGGTGAGTTCGTTGTCATTGATGAATCCGTCACTGTGTAATGGTCCATTCCAGGCGATCTGACCGATGCCGATGTAAGTGACCTTTGCCTGCTCTGCCAGAGTTTTGACGGTGATAAATGATCGCTGCGTTTGTAGTAATTCTCGTTCTTCCACACTGGTTGCCACAACTGGAGTAGGAACGGGATACACTTGCGATCCAATGCGATCAGCTAAATGAATCACCACTTCATACCGTCCCGCTCGCCCATATTGCGACATATTGCCGATGATGGAAACAATTTTGTGTTGCGGTTGTTGCATGGATGGAATTTGATCCACCATTGCTCGTAGTGTGCGTCCCGATGAAAATGCAATCACCATCGGCGTTTTATTGATCAGGTATGACTCCAAATGGGTTGCCGCACATACTCCTATTCCGACGAGATTATCGCCATTAGCAGCATCTGTCGGGACTACCTCACACATTGCCAGTTCAAAGCGATCGCGCAACTGTTCTGCTAAAGCAATACACTCACTCAACGGATGGTCAAGTCGAAACTTAATTAATTTCTCACTCACGGCTAACGCAACTAATCGCTGTGCTGCTTGTCGTGACACATTTAGCTTTGCAGCAATCTCTTCTTGCGTATTTCCGGCAATGTAATAGAGCCAAGCTGCATGGGCTGCCAGGTCAAGTTTGCGATCGCGTCGTTCCGCTAGGGGTTCTCTCATATCCAGTGCTTTGGGAGCAATACCAGGGGTGATGAAATTTTTTCGTCACTATATTATCCATGCACAATCATCTAGGCACAAAAGGGATAGCTGTTCAAACGAGAGCGAAGCAGCAAACATCTACCTTAGGACTGAAAAATAAATGAGCAATTCATCTTAACTAAAAATTTTGCTCAATCTATCGTTAGTTAGATGATAAGTCTTAACCCAAAAAACTGAGACGTAGAGGAAGATAGCTCTACCCATTTTCCCCACTCCCTATCTCTAAATTCCTCCCGTCACCTCCAAATTGAAGCCCGTAATGTAACTTGATTCGTCGCTCATCAAGAAGGCAACTCCACTCGCAACCTCCTCCAGACGTCCTAGACGACGCAGGGGAACGGAGTTGATCATCTGCTGCTCCACTTTTTTGGGATCCGTGTCAAAGTATGGTGACCCAACCCCCGCTTGCAATTCAGTCTGTCGTGTCCACATCATCCCAGGACCAATTAACGCAGGCGACAGGGAATTGACTCGGATGCCATGAGGAGCCAAATCCTTTGCTGCTGTCTGAGTCATACCCACGACCGCAAACTTGGATGCGCCATACGCCAACATGTTGGGCGGACCTACCACTCCGGCATGGCTTGCCATATTGACGATCGCCCCCCCACCCATCTCGCGCATTTGTCTTGCGGCTGTCTTGAGGACGTGAAACACCCCAAGAATGTTGATTTCCATCACTTTTTGAAAGTCATCGTCGGGATACTCATCCGTCGTGGCAAACACCCCTTGATAGCCAGCATTGTTAAAAACGTAATCTATGCGGTGGTCTACCTGCTGAAGCTGCTTTGTAGCATTGGCAAAGGTTTGAGCAACGTCGCTAGAGCAAGTTACATCACAGCGCAGAGTTACCACTGGAACATGAAAGTGGGCTAATTCCTGGGCAATCTCCTGCATTTTGGCTTCATTCAGATCAACCAACACGACCCCTGCTCCGTTAGAGGCAAAGCGGTAAGCAGTTGCACGCCCGATATCGCCCGCACCACCCGTGATCAAGATGGCTCTACCAGTAAAGCCATAGGTTGTTTTAATCGTCATTCGCTAAATTCCTTATAAATAAATGTTGCAAATGTTGCTTTTTTTCTCAGCAATTTTCAAACGACAGGTATGATTTCTATTATTGAGCAATTGCTCTTATTCTGAGCATAAAGTCAATCTCTGTAACAAAACCTTTTCTCACATCTAGCGAATGTTGCCAATCCTCCCCCCATGTGATGGGTAACATTGCATTTTTCAATGATTAGATTTTTCAACCATAAAAAAGGAGTGGTGCGATGCGTCAATTTCGCTTCGCTAAAATGATCATTGCGTTCTTGGTCGGAGTCTTTCTGGTGCAAATTAATGCCTGTTCACCAGGCTCACAGAATGCAGATAATTCCTCCGGTGCGCAGTCTAATGAAAACACAACATTAACGATCGCCACTGTTAATAACAACGACATGGTGATCATGCAGGATCTCTCAACACAGTTTGAGCAGGATAATCCAAATATCGATTTAAATTGGGTTGTTTTAGAAGAAAACGTGTTGCGCCAGCGAGTTACAAACGACATCGCTAACCGGGGCGGACAGTTTGATATTCTCACCATTGGCACGTATGAAACACCTATTTGGGCAAAACAGGGTTGGCTGGTGCCATTTGAGAACCTATCTGCTGAGTACGACGTAGATGACATTTTGCCACCCGTGCGAGATGCGCTTTCTTACGAGGACAAGTTGTATGCATTGCCTTTCTATGCCGAAAGTTCGATGCTTTACTACCGCAAAGACTTGTTCGATCAGGCAGGCATTACCGTTCCCGAACAACCAACCTATGAGCAAGTCAGGCAATGGGCAGAACAGGTGCATAATCCTCAAAACGGGGTATACGGCATTTGTCTGCGCGGCAAACCGGGGTGGGGTGAGAACACGGCGTTCTTTACGACTCTGGTCAATACCTTTGGTGGCAAGTGGTTTGATACCAATTGGCAGCCTACGTTAGACAGCCCTCAATGGAAGGAAGCGTTGACCTATTACGTCGATATTCTCGATAAATATGGTCCTCCGGGAGCTAGCTCCAACGGCTTTAACGAAAACTTAGCTCTGTTCTCAACTGGCAAATGTGGCATGTGGATAGATGCGACGGTGGCAGCCGGTAAACTGGCTGACCCACAGGAATCGCAAGTGGCAGAAACGGTTGCCTTTGCGCGTGCGCCTGTCGCCAGCTATCCCAATGGTTCGAACTGGTTGTGGGCATGGTCGCTAGCCGTTCCCTCGTCCACCAAATCTCCTGAAGCGGCTCAACAATTTATCCAGTGGGCAACCTCTAAAGAGTATGTACGACTCGTCGCTGAAGATCGGGGTTGGGTTGCTGCACCTCCAGGCACTCGTCGATCGACCTATGACAGTCCGGAGTACCAGGAAGCAGCTCCCTTTGCCAATATTGTGTTGACTTCGATTGAGTCTGCTGACCCCAGCAAACCTACGGCTGACCCCGTGCCTTATACAGGTGTGCAATTCGTTGCGATTCCTGAATTTCAGGCACTTGGAACCCAGGTTGGACAAACGCTTGCAGCCGCGTTGACCAAACAAGTCTCTGTGGATCAGGCGTTGCAGCAAGCTCAAGGTAACGCAGTAGAAACCATGAAACGAGCAGGCTACATCTCGTAATTCTCCAGATCTGCGACTTCTTTAATGCTTTGAGAAGTCGCAGATTCTCTCTGATGCCTCCTGAAGGAGGTGAGATTGTTCACTTCATCACTCCCTTACTCTGCCTATGTCCTCTACGTTGGCGGTTAAGCCTCATAACACAAAGTCAAAACGACAGGTGGCAACCCTTCCGTTAGTTGCGCCATCGGTCACGGTTCTATTGATTTGGATGATCGTACCGTTGTTGATGACGCTGTGGTTTTCAGTGCAACGGTACAACTTACTCAATCCTGCCAATAGTGGTTTTTCAGGACTAAACAACTATATTTCGCTACTGTCTACCTCGTCATTGTGGATTTCGATCTTCAACACGTTGGTATTAGTGGGTTCAGTTTTAGTCATTACAATCACGCTTGGTACTCTTCTGGCGGTTCTCTTTAACGAGGACTTTTGGGGTCGAAGTATTGCTCGCTTGCTAGCGATCGCCCCCTTCTTTGTCATGCCGACGGTGAGTGCGTTGGTCTGGAAAAATATGCTGATGCATCCGGTCAACGGATTGTTTGCCTATGTGACGCGATCGTTGGGGTTGGGGGCGGTTGATTGGTTTGCTCAGTATCCGATGCTGTCGGTAATTTTGATTGTGTCGTGGGAGTGGTTACCGTTTGCGTTATTGATTCTGCTGACGGCTATTCAATCGCTGGATCACGAGCAGGTAGAAGCCGCACGAATGGATGGAGCAAAATCAACTGCCATTTTTCGCTTTATTACATTGCCTCATTTGGGACGGGCGATCGCTGTTCTGGCAATGATTGAGACGATTTTCTTCCTGACGATTTTTGCTGAAATTTTCGTCACAACCTCTGGTGGTCCTGGTTTAGCTACGACTAATCTGGCTTACTTTATCTATCTCAGAGCGTTATTTGAATTTGATGTAGGTGGCGCATCTGCCGCAGGTCTAATTGCCGTGATTCTGGCAAACATTGTGGCAATCTTCTTAATGCGTCTTGTGGCTCGTAATTTGGACGTTTGAACAGGAATTGAATTATGTCACCTGCAACTTCTAAACTCTACCGTCATTTGTTTGTTACTGCTTTAGGATGGCTAGCGGCTGGACTGTTATTCTTTCCCATTTTTTGGATGGTTTTAACGAGCTTCAAGACTGAAGTTGAAGCAGTTTCCTTACCGCCTAAACTCTTTTTTCAACCCACATTAGAAAACTACGTTTCAATTCAAGAACGAGCAGATTACTTGTCATTTGCGATCAACAGTATTGTGGTATCAGTTGGGTCAACACTACTGGCAATTCTACTGGCGGTTCCTGCTGCCTATGCGATGGCATTCTTCCCGACGAAACGGACTAAAGGTACGTTGTTGTGGATGCTTTCGACTAAAATGCTGCCTCCCGTTGGGGTATTAGTTCCCATTTACTTATTATTTCGAGATTCCAATTTACTCGATACGCGCATTGGTTTAACGATTATCTATACCCTGATTAATCTTCCAATTGTGGTGTGGATGATCTATACCTTCTTCAAAGATGTTCCCAAAGATATTCTCGAAGCTGGACGCATGGATGGAGCATCCCCCAAGCAAGAAGTATTTCATGTGCTGATGCCACTGGCACTACCGGGTATTGCCTCAACGGCACTCCTCTCCATTATCCTGTCCTGGAATGAGGCATTTTGGAGCTTAAATCTAACGACTACAAATGCGGCTCCGTTAACCACATTTATTGCCTCATTTTCTAGCCCACAAGGATTGTTCTGGGCGCAGTTATCTGCGGCTTCAACTCTGGCGATCGCCCCCATTTTAATCTTTGGTTGGCTCAGTCAACGGCAACTGGTTCGCGGCCTGACCTTTGGAGCGGTGAAATAGAAGTAGAGAAAGATTTTTCTCCGCTCTATTTCCCACTCCCTATCCCCTCTTCAAAACACAATTTAGGAGTCTTTCATGTCAACTGTTACGTTACGAGATATTCGCAAACGCTACACCGATTTTGATGTGATTAAAGGCATTGATTTAGATATCAACGATCGCGAGTTTGTTGTGTTTGTTGGCCCTTCCGGGTGTGGTAAATCGACGCTACTGCGAATGATTGCTGGCTTAGAGGAGATCACGTCGGGTGATTTGCTGATTGATGGCGATCGCATGAATGATGTGCCTCCCGATAAACGGGGATTGGCGATGGTGTTTCAGACCTACGCTCTTTATCCCCACATGACAGTGGCTGAAAACATGGCATTTAGCCTGCGTCTGGCAGGTGTTCCCAAAGCTCAACGACATGAACGGGCACGGGAAGTCGCTCGAATTTTGCAGTTAGAATCTCTGCTCGATCGCAAGCCGAGAGCATTGTCGGGAGGACAACGGCAACGGGTGGCGATCGGTCGGGCGTTGGTACGAAAGCCGAAGGTGTTTTTGTTTGATGAACCTTTATCTAATCTGGATGCAGCCTTACGGGTGCAGATGCGAATTGAACTGGCGAGCCTGCATGACAGTTTGCAATCGACGATGATTTACGTGACACACGACCAGGTCGAAGCCATGACCCTGGCGGATAAAATTGTGGTGTTGCAGGGTGGTGTTATTGAGCAGGTGGGTTCCCCGTTGGAACTGTATCACCATCCGCGTAATTTATTTGTGGCCGGGTTCATTGGCTCCCCTCGGATGAACTTCCTGACCGTTACGGTGACGGATATTCAGAACTCTGCAACAACCGTTAAACTCCTCGGTGGCGAAACGGTGTCTATCCCCGTGCAGCCCACACACCTGACCGTGGGCGATCGCGTCACATTGGGTATTCGTCCTGAACATTTGCGGTTCGATCGCAGCAATGCTACTGTTCCTGGAGAAGTCAGAGTCGTTGAGCGATTGGGTGGAGAAACCTTTGCCTATGTGCGGTTAGCAGATGGGGACACGATTGTGGTGCAAACAGATGGAGATAGCCCGGTGCGGTTGCATGATCAGGTGCCGATTCATATTGATGGCGATCGCTGCCATTTGTTTGACCCACAGGGAATCACAATTCCCAAAGCCGAATTACATCCTCTAGCGGTGTAACCATCGAATTGTCGTCGTGGCAAATGTTGCTAGGGGTGGGTTTAGCAGATATGTTTTTGGCTCTACCGTTATAGCTACCGCCACTTTATTTAGGACAGGGGGTCTGGAACCTCCTGCACTCCGTCCTAACCCAAGTGACTGCGGCTATAACAACAAAACTCGCCCCTACAGCCCGTTACAAAACAATTCTTGAATGACATGAATATGACAAACACAGGTTCAATCATCAAGTTAAATGAGCAATCCTTGCCTCATCTACAAACTAATGTTCAAATTCCTCAATACGATCGCCATCGAGTAACGAACGGCATTGTGCATATTGGTGTTGGTGGATTTCATCGAGCACATCAGGCGTTATATCTCGACAACTATTTGCATCACAGCGGTGATCACCAGTGGGGCATCTGTGGTGTTGGCTTGCTGGAGTTCGACCAAAAAATGCGCGATGCTCTCCAGTCGCAGGACTGTTTGTATACGCTGGTAGAGCGTTCACAGGAAGGCGATCGCGCCCGTGTGATCGGTTCCATTACTAAATATCTGTTTGCACCGGATAATCGCAACGCTGTGATTGCAGCACTAGTTGATCCGCGTTGTCGCATTGTGTCGCTAACAATTACCGAAGCGGGGTATTACTACATTGAGGGAACAGGTGAACTAGATGCCAATCACCCAACTATTCAACATGATGTGCAACACCCAGATGAACCCATTGGCGTGTTTGGGTTTTTAACAGCTGCATTAAAGGGGCGACTTCAATCAGGTCTAAAACCGTTCACGGTGTTGTCGTGCGATAACTTGCAAGGTAACGGCAAGATCGCTAAAAAAATGCTGACTGCCTTCGCAGAATTACAAGATCCGGAGTTGTCTAAGTGGATCGCGGGACATGTTGCATTTCCTAATAACATGGTCGATCGCATTACTCCTGCAACCACTCCATCCGATGTAGACATGGTACGCGATCAATTTGGGATTGAAGATCAATTTCCAGTGGTGGCAGAACCGTTTTTGCAGTGGGTGATTGAGGATCATTTTTGTGCGGGCAGACCCAACTGGGAAACGGTTGGTGTGCAAATGACAGATGACGTTCATCCCTACGAAATGATGAAGATTCGTCTTCTCAATGCCAGTCACCTACTGATCGGGTATTTGGGAACGCTCACCGACTATACCTATGTTCATGACGTGATGGCTGATCCGCTGATTCGGCAAGCGATCGATCGCCTGATGAATGAGGTCACACCCACGCTGCAACCGATCCCTGGTATTAATTTGGACGACTACAAAAAGACTTTGATTGAACGGTTTGCCAATCCTAAAATTCGTGATCAGTTGCCGCGCCTTTGTCTCAACAGTTCTGCCAAAATTCCTAAATTCATTCTAGGGTCACTCCAGGATGCATTGCGGCAGGAAGGGGCGATCGATTATATGAGTTTGGCGATCGCTGCCTGGTTTCGTTACCTCAAAGGACAGGATGAACAGGGCAAGCCGATTGCTATCGATGATCCAATGGCAGAGATTTTGACTCAACGCGCCCATTCTGGAGGAGTTGATCCCACACCACTGCTCAGTCTCACGGAGATCTTTGGTGACTTGCTCCACTCATCTCGATTTGTGGACGCTGTTACACACCACTTACGCAGCTTTAATGAGCGCGGAGTCAAAGGAACACTATCTCAACTGTAAGCACACAACTGGCAGAGTAGCCTTAATGAAAGGGGGCAATCCAAGTAAGAGTTTGGAGTCCCCCCGTTAAAGCTACCGTGTACACACAAGTCTTCATAACCCCCTACATCTCCCAATTCTGGAGGATTTTGAGCCTTTGCCAAGGGGCTTGACCCAACCAGAAGCACCCGTACTTGAAACCGATGCAAAGCATGCCTTTGGGTGAACTGAAACACCTTCTGCTGGGGGCTTTCGCTTCGCCAAGCTTAGACCAAGTGGGGAGGCAGTAGCGGTAACTCAAGATGATAGAAATGAGATTAGCCTCTACCTTGAGATAGATTCATTGTCCTACTTCAGTCGCGTTTAATGGGGTGAGCCATATGGGCATACGGGTAGTACCTCAATGAAGCGTGATAAAGCAGGCAAATTCGCTCAATCCTGGAGCGGGGAATCCAAACAGTCTGTCAAATTGTCTCTGACCCATACGGCATGGCAATTGTTAGAGCGGCAAGCCGGAGAATTAGGCATTTCCCGTTCTGAACTGGTTGAGCGATATGCCCGCTCCCACCAGAAACCTTGCTGTCAGGAAAACAGCATGCCGCCAGTGGCAATATCGGAAAGTCTTCCATCTGAAGCATCACTGGTGGAACAAATTGCTGTGTTGCGGCAACACAATCGACACCTGCAAAATCAGATTGCTGAGTGTCAACAACGAATGGATGAGTTGCAGTCGCAGGAGCAGCGATTTCAGCGAATGGTGGACGCCATTCCCCATATGGTTTGGGTTTGCCGATCGAACGGTGAGGTGGAGTATTTTAACCAGCAGAGTTTGGATGCGTTTGGAATTACTCTAGAGCAATTGTTGGCTGAGGGATGGCATCCTCTCGTGCATCCAGATGATTTGCAGCGCACCGTTGATGCTTGGAGCGCATCGGTGACTACTGGTACTCCCTATCAACTGGAATATCGCCTGAAACTGGCAGATGGTTCCTATCGGTGGTATTTAGCACAGGCATTACCTGATCGAGATGCGAGTGGGCATATCACTCGTTGGTTTGGCACCTGCACCGAGATTGAAGCGAGCAAACAGTTAGAACAGAAGCTTCAGCAACAAGCAGATGCCCAAATGAATGAGCGGCAATGGTTAGAAGCCGTGCTCAATTTGTTGCCAACCCCGTTGATTCTGGTTGATCCAGAGCAGTGCCGCGTGACATTCTCCAATCGGGCTGCAAACGCGATCGCAGGAGTCGATCTGGTTAAGGATGTTGGCACAACTTACAACGAAGACTATCACTGTAAAGATGCCGCAGGACAGGTGATTCCGCCGGAGCAGCTTCCGGCAGTACAAGCAGCACAGGGAGAGAAAATTGTTGGTGCAGAGATTAGTTGGCATACTCCCGCTGGGGTCTTTCCGCTGTTGGTACACACAGATTTGTTACCTGCCATGCACGATCGCTCTGCAACCAGTATCGTCGTTTTTCAAAACATTAGCGAACGGAAGCGAATTGAGGAACAACTGAAGGAAAGTCAGCGGTTTATTAAGCAAGTTGCTGATGCAACTCCTGGAATTCTCTACATCTATGATCTGATCGAACAACACAATGTTTATATCAATCGTCAAATTGGCGAGGTTTTAGGATACACACCTGATGCAGTCAGGGCAATGGGCAACACTTTGTTCCTGACGCTGATGCATCCTGAAGATTTAGCAAGCTTACCCGCTCACATAGAACGCTTTGACCGTGCTCAGGATGGAGAGGTCATTGAGCGAGAATATCGGATGCGTCATGCTAATGGAGAATGGCGTTGGTTGTGGAGCCGAGATTTGGTCTTTTCACGCACTGAAACGGGTGTGCCCCGTCAGGTTCTGGGAATTTCTCATGATATTACTGACCGCAAACAGGCTGAACTCGTTAGTACACAGCTTTATCAGGCAGAGCAAGCTGCACGGACACAGGCAGAAGCCAGTGAGCAACGCTTTCGGTTTCTCGCAGAATCGATTCCCCAAATGGTGTGGGTGGCTCAAGCTGATGGCTTTACTGAGTACTATAATCAGCGGTGGTTCCAATACACCGGGTTGACGCTGGAGGAAAGCCAGAATGCAAAAGGCAGCTTCCGCCATCCTGATGACCATGATCGCTTTGGTAAGGCTTGGGTTAAGGCAGTCACGAACAAGGAAACTTTTCAATCTGAACAGCGGATCAGACGCGCTGATGGTAGTTATCGCTGGCATTTAACGCGAGCTTTCCCGCTACTCGATGAGAAGGGTGAGATCCTCAAATGGTTTGGCTCCTGCACGGATATCGATGATTGGAAGCGAATGGAGCAAACTCAACGCTTTTTAGCTCAAGCCTCTCAAACCTTTGTGGCAGCAAGTTTAGATTTGCCAACGATTTTAGACACAGTGACTCGTTTAGCAAGTGAGCTAACCCAGGATGTCTGCGTCCTCAATTTGTTGAGTGGCGATCGCCACGCCTTCAACCATGTTTCTTTCTACCATCCCGATCCGGAGATTCGAGCGTTTGTTGGAGACTTGTTAGAACGGCATCCCCACTGCATAGATGCCGAACTTGGGGAACGGGTGATGCAAACTGGGGAATCCTTGCTAATACCCGTCACGTCTCAAGCCGATGCGGCTACCATCAAATCGGAATATCGCCTCTACCTGGAACAATTTCAAGTGCGTAGTGTACTGCTCGTTCCGCTGAAGGTGCAGGGACAACCGATGGGTGTGCTCAGCCTCACCCGTCATGCCCCTGCTGATCCGCATACGCAAGATGATCTGAATCTATTTCAAGATCTGGCAGATCGAGCGACGATGGCGATCGCCAACGCAAAACTGTATCAGCAGGCAGAGCAAGCCCGCCAACAGGCCGAACGAACGGCGGATCGTACAGCCCGTCTACAAGCCGTTACCGCTGCCCTATCAGAATCATTAACTCCAGTGCAGGTGGCAGAAGTGATTGCACAGCAAACGTCTGCTGTGGTGAACGCTGCCTCCGTGATGGTGGCACTTTTGACACCCAAAAAAGATGAATTGGAGGTCATTCATTTTCTGGGTTATGACGCAGAGATTGCACCGGAATGGCGACGCTTCTCGTTAACCGTTGCCACCCCTTTGACAGACGCCATTCGCACAGGACAACCGATGTGGGAGGAAACCCTGGAGGAGCGTATCACCCGGTATCCCCATCTCGCGAACGTCTATGCCCGGGCTCCGTATCCCGCCTGGATTTCTCTGCCGTTAATGGTTGAAGGACAGGCTGTTGGCGGGATAACGGTTACGTTTGCCCAATCCCCTCAGCTAAAACCAGACGATCGCGCATTTATGCTCTCGCTAGCACAACAGTGTGCCCAGGCGATCGCCCGTGCCCAGCTTTATGAAGCTGAACAACAAGCCAGAGCCCAGGCTGAAGCGGCGAATCGAACCAAGGATGAATTCCTGGCAGTCCTGTCCCACGAGTTACGAACGCCCATGAATCCTATTCTGGGCTGGGCAAGATTGCTGCAACAGGGAAATTTGGATGCTGAAAGAACGGCGATCGCGCTGGAAACGATTGAACGGAATGCAAAACTTCAGGCTCAACTGATTGAAGATCTGCTGGATGTCTCCCGAATCCTGCAAGGCAAACTGAGATTGAACATTAGCCCTGTTTCTCCGGTTGCGACGATCGCGGCAGCCCTCGAAACGGTGCGATTGTCGGCAGAAGCAAAAGGTATTGAAATTCAAACCGTACTGGATTCTAAAACTGGATGGATTAATGGAGATGCGAGCCGCTTACAGCAGATCGTATGGAATTTGCTCTCTAATGCCGTGAAATTTACCCCATCGGGTGGTCGTGTTGAGGTGCGCCTGGAGCAAGTTGGAACCTGTATTCAAATTCAAGTCAGTGATACAGGACAGGGGATCAACCCTGATTTTCTACCGCATGTTTTTGAATATTTCCGGCAGGCGGATAGCAGTACAACCCGTCGCTTTGGCGGATTGGGTTTAGGGTTGGCGATCGTTCGTCATCTGGTTGAACTGCATGGAGGAATGGTTCGTGTAGAAAGCCCTGGTGAAGGATTAGGTGCCACCTTTACGATTCGATTACCAATCCTGACCACTCAACGAGACGCAAGCACTGACATCCAACCTTCGCTCGTCTCACCGGATCTGAGTGGAATGCAGATTCTTGTGGTTGATGATGATCCAGATACGCGCAAATATATTGCCTTCATGTTAGAGCAAGCTGGAGCGACTGTTTCAATTGCTGCTTCTGCAACGGAAGCACTCATGAAACTAACCCAGTCTAAGCCAGATCTGTTGTTAAGCGACATTGGAATGCCGGGTATGAACGGTTATATGCTGATCCGTCAGGTTCGAGCTTTACCGTTGGAACGGGGCGGAAACATTCCGGCGATCGCTCTAACTGCCTATGCCGGAGACTGTGATCAACAACAAGCCCTTGAGGCTGGTTTTCAGCACCATGTTGCCAAGCCAGTAGAGCCAGATCAACTGCTCAAACTGATTGCGGATTTGACGCGAGTTGATTTGTCCCGTGTTTAACCCTCATCCCCCAACCCCTTCTCCCACTTGAGAGAAGGGGAGTTAGAGTGGCTTGAAGTCTCTCTCCCAAAATGGGGCTACGGTGTATACAGATCTCTGCTCTTTTCCATAATTGGAGAACCAGGCATTGGGGGAGTTTCCCCAAACCCCCATTGGGGGACGCCACTGCCTCCCCCAAACCCCTTAGCAGAAGGTGTTTGAGTTAACCCAAGGACGCGCTTCGCATCGGTTCCAAGTCCGGGTGCTGCTGGTCGGGTCAAGCGGTTTGACGAGGGCTCAAAGTCCCCTAGGATTGGGGAATTTAGCGGGCTGAGAGGACTTGTGTGTACACGGTAGCCCAAAATGCGGAGAGGATTGAGGGTGAGGTGCATTGGATTGACGCGCAGCAGGTTAACTGCAACTGTACTAGTGTTGCGAACACAAAGTTCTGCAATGTAGGGGGTTTGGGGGCTTCTCCCCCAAGAAGGGGTTTCATCCCTTCACCCCTTTCAAAACTTATTTTTTGCTGTACTAGTAGAGCTATCTAGCTCAAATCCGTAACTGCACCCAAACTGCTCGTCGAAACCAATTTTGCATACTTTGCTAAGACGCCTCGCGTATAGCGGGGGGCAGGGCGTTGCCAGACAGCACGGCGTTGTTCAAGTTCTTCCTTTGGCACATTCAGTTGTAGCAATCGGGCATGGGCATCAATTGTGATTTCGTCGCCTTCTTGCACCAGTGCAATGGTTCCACCTTCAAATGCCTCCGGTGCAACGTGACCGACTACCATGCCATACGTTCCACCCGAAAAGCGTCCATCTGTGATGAGCCCAACGGAATCGCCCAGACCTGCGCCAATAATTGCCGAAGTTGGAGCCAACATTTCTCGCATTCCGGGACCCCCTTTAGGACCTTCATAGCGAATGACAATGATATCTCCTGCGTTGATTTTGCCTGCAAGAATGGCATCCAAACAAGCTTCTTCGGACTCAAACACCCGTGCTGGTCCGGTAATTTTAGGATTTTTAACGCCTGTAATTTTTGCAACGGCTCCTTCAGTTGCCAAATTGCCTTTGAGGATTGCCAGATGTCCGGTAGCATACATTGGATTGCTCCAGGGGCGAATGACATCTTGATCGGCTCGCGGTTCTTCAGGCACGTCTTTGAGGCGTTCTGCGATCGTTTCTCCAGTAATCGTTAAGCAATCGCCATGAATCAGATCGTGTGCCAGCAGCATTTTCATGACCTGAGGGATGCCACCTGCCGCATGAAGATCCGTTGCCACATACCGTCCCGATGGTTTGAGATCGCATAGAACTGGAACTCGTTCACGAATGGTTTCAAAATCATCAATTGTCCAAGGAACTCCAGCAGAGTGGGCGATCGCCAAAAAGTGCAAAACAGCATTGGTAGAACCACCGACTGCCATTACCACTGACACTGCATTTTCAATCGATTTACGTGTAATGATGTCTCGCGGCAAAATTTGCTTGCGGATTGCCTCCACTAAAACTTTTCCAGCCAGTGCTGTATTGTCTGCTTTTTCTGGATCAACCGCAGACATTGTAGACGAATACATTAAGCTCATGCCCATCGCTTCAAATGCAGCAGACATTGTATTTGCTGTAAACATCCCACCACAGGAACCCGCGCCTGGGCAGGCATTGCGCTCTACGGCATACAGCATTGCTTCATCAATTCTGCCTGCACTGTACTGTCCAACCGCTTCAAAGGAACTCACGAGAGTTAAATCTTGACCATTGAGATGCCCAGGTTTAATCGTGCCGCCATACACAAAAATGGCAGGAATATTCATGCGTGCCATGGCAATCATTGCACCGGGCATATTCTTGTCGCAGCCCCCGATCGCCAGTACACCGTCCATACTTTGAGCATTACAGGCAGTCTCAATGGAGTCTGCAATTACATCGCGTGATACGAGAGAGTATTTCATCCCTTCCGTACCCATCGAAATGCCATCACTGACGGTGATCGTTCCAAACAGTTGGGGCATTCCACCTGCTGCTCGAATGCCTGCTTCGGCTTCTGTGGCGAGCGGTGCAATTCCCATATTGCAAGGAGTAATTGTACTATGGGCACTCGCAACTCCCACAATTGGCTTGGTGAAGTCGTCATCTTTGAACCCAACGGCTCGCAACATGGCACGGTTGGGCGATCGCTGCAAACCCTGAGTGATGCTCTGGCTTCTAAGGTTCTCTGGCATGGTGTTTCTCACCCTCGTTCAATACTCATATGGATTGTTATTGGAGTATAAGAAGCTGTTTTATGTATGTCCAATATATGTTTTGATAGATTTGAGACGAGAAACATATCAAATGATAGAACTGCGTCACCTTCGCTATTTTGTAGCGGTTGCGGAAGAACTCCACTTTAATCGGGCTGCTGAGCGGTTGCACATCGCTCAACCCCCACTCAGTCAGCAAATCAAGCAGTTAGAGACAGAACTGGGAGTAGAGTTGTTTTACCGCCGCACAAAGCGACAAGTTCAGTTAACCGAAGCAGGACAGGTTTTATTGCAGGCGGCTTACCGAATCTTGGCTCAAATCGAACAGGCAATGAGCGATACGCAACGGGCAGGCAAAGGCGAAACGGGAACACTCACAATTGGGTTTACAAGTACGGTTGTTTACGATGTTTTGCCTGCTATTTTGTCTCAATATCGGGAGCAATTTCCAAATGTGAATCTTGTCTTACAGGAGTTGACCACAACTCAACAAGAAGAAGCGTTGCAGAATCATCAAATTGAAGTTGGGTTTTGTCATCCACCGCTTAAGGAAGATAGTTTGCAATTAGAATCGATTTTGCAAGAACCACTGGTCGTAGCATTGCCAGAAACTCACCCGCTTGCAAGTAAAACAACCATTCCAGTCAGTTCACTTGCACATGAATCTTTTATTTTGTTTCCGCGCCATCTTGGCCCCGGTCTGTATGACCAAATTGTTAGTTTTTGCCAGCAATCGAACTTTAATCCAAAGGTTACGCAGGAAGCGGTTCAGATGCAGACAATTATTGGATTGGTTTCAGCAAAGATGGGAATTGCGCTGGTTCCGGCTTCCCTACAAAATCTGCAACGAACAGGTGTTGTTTATAAACCGCTACAAGGTGAAACGCCGCAAGTTGAAGTTGCGATCGCCTGGCGAGCGGAGATAGTTTCACCCGTTTTACACGAATTCCTGAAGGTTGTCAGACTGTACATTAAGGAGAAATATGACTATAACAACTGTCTCGATAGTTGCTAGAGAGATTTCACGTGAAACATTCTGCGTTGCTGATCCAATGGATGAATTTTGTAGAGGCATTTCGCGAAACGCTCCTACAGACCTGGTGTGTTTTCGAGAATCATACCTGTATTCAGCAAACGCTACTTAAAAACCTCAAATCTATCAGGGTTACTTTTCGTAGTAACTCAGAAATGATGCGTCAGTAACCCATCTACGATTAGCTTGCGGGTGATGGTTGCCAGAGATGCGAGATCTGAGCTAACCCATAACGCTAAATCGTTTCCTCTCCAGAAGAATTATCTGATTGCTCAGGTTGAGAATCCGTTAATAGAGGGAGTTGTAAATCATCAACCTGC